>DATCIC010000421.1:0-10576 GCA_036508025.1 Rhodoferax sp.
TGGCGCATTTGCCTATCGGTTTAATCGCAGGTTCGATCTCAGGACACTGCCCCAACGCCTGCTGGTGGCAGCAGCGCAGTGTGGACCGCACTCGCAAGGCTCGATTCGTGTTGTGGCTGAAGTTCATTGCTAATCAGGAAAGGACATGCAGATGGCTAACTTCATTGAATTGACGGCGGCAGATGGCCTCAAATTTTCCGCCTACCAGGCGCGACCCGCTGGGACGCCCAAAGGGACGATCATCGTGCTGCAAGAGATTTTTGGGGTCAATGCCCACATTCGCGCCGTGGCCGATGGCTTTGCGGCTGCTGGTTACCTGGCGCTGGCACCGGCCACTTTTCAACGGGTCAAGCCGGGCGTTGAATTGGCTTACACCGCAGACGACATCGCGGTCGGCGTGGCCTTGAAGGCGGCGGTGGAAGCGCTACCCGCACCCGGTGTCATGCAGGACATTCAAGCCGCCATCGATTACGCGGCAAAGACGGGCAAGGTCGGTCTGGTGGGTTACTGCTGGGGCGGTCTGCTGGCCTGGCGCGCGGCCTGTCAGTTGTCGGGCTTGCGTGCGGCGGTGCCGTACTACGGCGGCGGCATGACCAGCGCCCTGGAGATCGGCCGCACGCCGACCTGTCCGGTGCTGGCGCATTTTGCCCAGCAGGATCAATCGATCCCGCTGGCAGGGGTGCAAGCATTCCAACAAGCGCACCCTGACGTGGAGGTGCAGCTGTACCCGGCGAGCCATGGCTTCAACTGCGATCATCGCAGCGCCTACGACGCCGCAGCCGCAGCGCTGGCGCGTGAACGCACGTTGGCCTTCTTCGCCAGGCATTTAGCGTGATATTTTCCGGCACGGTTTGGGGCGGAGCCGGACGATTCAGCGTGCCGAGCGCTCCAGGTAGCGTTTGCGCCAGAAAAACACCACCAGCGTCGCGGCGATGGACCCCATGGCGACCATGGCGAACCAGAAACCGTTGGACCAGTGCAGCAGCGGGATGAAGTCAAAGTTCATACCAAAAATGCCGGCAATCAGGTTCAGCGGCAAAAAAATGGCGGTCAGCACCGTCAGCGTGCGCATGATCTCGTTGGTGCGGTGGCTTTGGGCGTTGAAGTGCATTTGAACAGCGGTTTCGGCACTTTGCTCCAGACGCCGCACATGGTGCACGACACGTTCAATGTGCTCCAGCACATCGCGGCTGCGCACCAGCAGCAAGTCGCGCTCGTTCTGGCCCAGGGGGCTATCGGCCTCGGGCCAGGTTTTGAGGGACTCGATCCAGTCTTGCACGGCGCTGCGCTGGTCCTCGCAGATATCGTCCAGATGGTGCAGCGACAGCCGGGCGCTGAGCAGGGCGCTCCAGTTGTTGAAGCGTGTCGCCGGGTTCAGCAACTCGGCCTGCCAGTGGTCGAGCTGGTGCGTGAGTTCGCGCCTCAGATCCAGGTAGCTGTCGACCATCTGGTTGACGATGCGCAGCATCATGTCGGCCGGGCTGGCGGGCACGCCGCGCGCTCCGAGCGAGCGACTGTCGGGCGTGGCGTTGTTGCCATTGTGAGTGGGTGCCGTGTTGTCGCCCGCTGCCAGCAGGCGCGCCGCATAGGCGTCACGCTGGGCAAAGTCGGCGGGATGGATCGTCAGCAGGACGCGGTCAAACATCACAAAACCGACCGGGCTGGTGTCGATGCGCCGCAAAATGGGCGGCCCCCCGCGCGCAGGCAAATGGTTCAGGGCTTGGCCAGGCTGCGCCGGATCGGCCTCCACACTCGCCGCCAGTCGGCGAAACACCAGCAGGTCGTATTGCGAGGTGTAGTCGTAGCGAGAGGGAAGTTGCTGGCTCAGCAAATCAGAGACGTGCAAATCAAGCAGTTGTGTCCCGGTGAGCGCTTGCAGCGCGGTCTGTAGCTGCACTTGCAGCGCTTCAAACTGCGACCGGGCGCAGGAAATCCAGAGGTAACCCTGGGCGGGCAGGCGCACTTGCTGCAGCGCGGCCAGCGGCATGAGCAAGTCCGACGCGGCGGCGGGCTCCTGCGGCATCAAGCCGGTGGCGACCCCATCGGCGAGGATCATGGTCTCACTGACCGTGCTTGCGTCAATGGTGAAAATCCGCAGGGGCTGTTTCATCACGGCATTTATATAAGAAATTTGCCTCTAGCCCCCGTATCCATTGTGTAAGTAGCTATTATTTTTGCAGTAATCGAGCCGCGTCACGGGCGAAATAGGTGAGCACGCCATCGGCCCCCGCGCGCTTGAAGGCCAGCAGGCTTTCCATCATGACGGCATCATGATCGAGCCAGCCGTTTTGCGCAGCGGCCTTGAGCATGGCGTACTCGCCCGACACCTGGTAGGCAAAAGTGGGTATCTTGAACTCATCCTTGACGCGGCGCACCACGTCCAGATACGGCATGCCGGGTTTGACCATGACCATGTCAGCGCCCTCGGCGATATCGAGCGCGACTTCGCGCAGCGCTTCGTTGGAGTTGCCCGGGTCCATCTGGTAGACCTTCTTGTTGCTTTTTCCCAGATTGGCCGCCGAGCCAACGGCGTCGCGGAACGGGCCGTAAAACGCGGAGGCGTACTTGGCGCTGTAGGCCATGATGCGGGTGTGAATGAAGTGATTCGCTTCCAGCGCCTGGCGAATGGCGCCGATGCGCCCGTCCATCATGTCGCTGGGGGCGACGATGTCAACCCCGGCCGCCGCATGGCAGAGCGCTTGCTTGACCAGCACTTCGACGGTTTCGTCGTTCATGATGTAGCCGTCTTCCAGCGGGTCAGGGCTGGGCAGGCCATCCTGGCCGTGGCTGGTGAAGGGGTCCAGCGCCACGTCCGTCATGACGCCCAGATCGGGGAATTCTTTTTTCAGGGTCCGCACCACGCGCGACACCAGACCGTCCGGATTGAAGGCTTCGCGGCCATCGGGGGTCTTGAGCGATTGCTCAATCACCGGGAACAAGGCCATCACCGGGATGCCCAGCTTGACGCATTCCTCGGCCACCGGCAGGAGCAGATCCAGGCTCAGCCGTTCCACGCCGGGCATGGAGGAAACCGGCTGGCGCTGGTGTTGACCGTCCACGACAAAAATCGGGTAGATCAGGTCATGCGGGGTCAGTGCATTTTCACGTACCAGGTTGCGTGTGAACGTATCGCGGCGCAAGCGGCGCGGGCGGCCCAAGGGGTAAGGAGCGTAGGTTGTCATAGTTAAAAGTGTAAGGGGTTCAGGGTTTGGGTCGCGTTAATTACAAAATATTTCATTCGTTTTCTTGAAACGGGGGCGGATTTTTGTTAAATTACGCGTGGGCAGTTCGCTGCCTCCCGCTTTTCCTCCCTGAGCGGGGCCTTGATGTGTGACAGCAAATAGGCTTACCACCCCAGCCCTCAAGCTGGGGTTTTTTTGTCTGATGCTTTAGCTTCGAAGCGAAGCTGGTCCAGCATCGCGGCCACAAGATCAGGTCGGCCGCTCCATACTAAACTGCGCCCCATGCTCTGGATTAAATCGCTTCACATTGTTTTTGTTGCCAGTTGGTTTGCCGGCCTGTTTTACCTGCCGCGCATCTTTGTCAACTTGGCCATGGTGCCTGCTGATTCTGCCCCCGAGCGTGAGCGGCTGTTATTGATGGCGCGCAAACTACTGCGTTTTACCACCCTGATCGCGGTGCCCGCAGTGGGCTTGGGCGTGTGGTTGTGGGCGGGTTATGGCATTGGCTGGGGACCGGGCAATGGCTGGATGCATGCCAAGCTGGCCGTGGTGGCGCTGGCATTGGGTTATCACCACAGTTGTGGCGTTTTGCTGCGCAAGTTTGTGGCAAATCGCAATAGCCATGGCCACGTCTGGTACCGCTGGTTCAATGAGGCGCCGGTACTGATGTTGCTGGCGGCGGTGCTGCTGGTGGTGCTTAAGCCGTTCTGAGTCTGGGCGGGCGTTGATGCACAAGACCTCCGCGTGGCCGCTGGCTTTGATCTACGTCGGGCTCGTTTGTTACGCCAGTCTGTACCCCTTTTCCGATTGGCGCTACCAGGGCGTCGTGCCCTGGGCTTATCTCAGCAGCCCGTGGCCCAAATACTGGACTGGCTTTGATATCACGATCAATCTGCTGGGTTACATGCCGCTCGGGTTTTTGCTGGCGCTTAGCGCGTTGCGCACCGGCAGGGGGCGCTACGCCGTAGTGCTGGCGACGCTGACCGCTGGGGTCTTGTCGTTGACGATGGAGTCGCTGCAGAGCTATTTGCCTATGCGTGTGGCGTCGAATGTGGACTTGGGTCTCAATGTGGCGGGCGCCTGGCTGGGCGCGTTGCTGGCCTGGGGCATGGAAGAACTGGGGGTCATTGAGCGCTGGAGTATTTTCAGAGCGCACTGGTTTGTGGCGGATGCCCGAGGTGGCCTCGTGTTGTTGGCTTTGTGGCCGGTCGGCCTGTTGTTCCCGGCGGCGGTGCCGTTTGGCTTGGGGCAGGTGCTGGAGCGGCTCGAATTAAGCTTGGGGGATGTTCTGCAGGACACACCGTTGCTGGACTGGCTGCCGGTGCGCGATATTGAACTGCAACCCCTGGTGCCAGGTGCTGAGTTGGTCTGCGTCATGCTGGGTATGCTGATTCCGTGTCTGCTTGGTTTTTGCATCATCCGCGCGACCCCTCGGCGTCTGCTGTTCTTGTTGCTGGTGTTTGCCTGCGGCATGGGTGTTACGGCGCTCTCGGCCGCCTTGAGTTATGGCCCGGAACACGCCTGGGCATGGTTCAGCTTGCCGGTCAAGGCCGGGTTGGTCGCTGCGATGGTGTTGGCGTTGTTGCTGCTGGGGGTGCCGCGACGCGTGAGCGCGGCCCTGGTGTTGCTGGCGCTGGGCGTTCACCTTGACTTGCTCAATCAGGCGCCTGCCAGCCCTTATTTTGCGCAAACCTTGTCCACGTGGGAGCAGGGGCGTTTTATCCGCTTTCACGGCCTGGCGCAGTGGGTGGGGTGGTTGTGGCCTTATGCAACTCTGGTTTATGTACTGTTCAGAGTTTGGGTCAGAGACACAAAAAACTAGAATTCCGGTCATGACTGAAACGAAATTCAACAAGGAGTCAGGCCATGTCCCTGACCTGCAGCCGCTCAAATCCTATTACGAGCGGCATGTTTTCTTTTGCCTCAATGAAAGAAAAAACGACGAACCATGCTGTGCCCGGTATCAGGCGCAGCAAGCGTTCGATCACTGCAAGACGCAGGTCAAGGCAGCGGGCCTGGCGGGTCCAGGGCAGGTCCGGGTTAACAAGGCCGGCTGCATGGATCGATGTGCTGCCGGACCGGTGCTGGTGGTTTACCCGGAGGCGGTCTGGTATACCTATATCGACAATGCCGACATAGACGAAATCGTCGAGTCGCACTTGAAAAACGGCCAAGTGGTGGAGCGTCTGCTCATCCCGCCGACCTTGGGCCGCTAAGATTTTTTAAGCGTTTTTGGCCTCTGGCCCCCGTCCATACTACGTCATAAGCTACTATTTATATAGCATTAATTGAGGCCCGACTTGCAGCATGCAAGATCGGCGCAACCATTTCATGATGAAAAAACTACTCTTGACTCTTGCTGTCGCGGTGTGTTTATCGGTCTCGGCACAAACGCCCCAGCCGCCCGAAATTGCCGCACGTTCCTATTTGCTGTTCGATATCACGGCCAATCAGTTCCTGGCGCAAAAAGACATTGACAGCCCGGTGGAGCAGGCGTCGCTGACCAAACTGATGACGGCTTATATTGTTTTTGATGCGCTGCGCAGCAAGAAGATTGACCTCAAGCAGACGCTGCCGGTGAGTGAGCGCGCCTGGAAGATGCCGGGTTCCCGCATGTTCATTGACCCCAAGATGCAGGTGCCGGTGGAAGACTTGATCAAAGGAATGATTGTGCAAAGCGGCAACGATGCCACCATGGCGTTGGCCGAAGGCGTTGGCGGCACGGCCGAGCGCTTCGTGCAACTCATGAACGAGCAAGCCAAGGCGCTGGGCATGAAGTCCACCAACTACAAAAATCCGGAGGGCTTGACCGAGGCGGGGCACACCACCACCGCGCGAGATCTGAGCATACTGGCCACCCGGTTGATGCGCGACTTCCCCGATGACGTGGCCTATTACGCCATCAAGCAGTACCGTTACCCTGGAACCCCGGCTGCCAATGGCAGCAACACCAACCTGCTGCTGTTTCGCGACCCGACTGTGGACGGCTTAAAAACCGGGCACACCGATGCCGCGGGCTATTGCCTGATTGCCACCGCGAAGCGCGACTTCGCCGGCCTGGGTACACCGGCCGCCCCCGGATCACCGGGCACCATGGGAAGTCGGCGCCTGTTGTCTATTGTGTTGGGTGCGACCAGTGACAACTCGCGCGCCAACGAGTCGCAGAAGCTGCTGAACTGGGGCTACACCGCGTTTGAATCGGTCAAACTGTTCGATGCCAATCAGGCCGTTGTCTCTCCGGCAGTCTGGAAGGGCAAGGCGGCGATTGTCAAATTGGGTCGCCCGGAGGCGATTGTGGTGGCTGTCCCTGCGGGTACGTCGGGCAAAATTAAAACGCAGGTGCTGCGCTCGGACCCACTGGTCGCCCCATTTACAAAGGGTCAACAAGTAGCAACCCTGAAAGTCACCAGCGGGGAGCAGACGCTGGTTGATGTGCCGTTGCTGGTCTTGGAAACGGTTGAGCAGGCCGGGGTGTTGGGCCGCGCCTGGGATGCACTGCGTCTGTGGATCAAGTAGTGAGAGTCTGCGGAAAAATTGGCGCTAGCGCACAACGTCTAGCTGCCAAGATCGCAAAAATCATTGCGGGCAAGCGTTTGACCTGCTATAGTTGAAAGCTTTTCGGAATTTCCGAAGGGATTCACGTTTTCGAAGTATTTAAGTCTTAGCTGTCAAAACAGCTATCAAACGTTGAGGGACGTTTTTCAATGCCAACCATTAATCAACTAGTACGTCAGGGGCGCGAGGTCGAAACGATCAAGTCCAAAAGCCCTGCGATGCAAAACTCTCCACAGCGTCGCGGTGTGTGCACTCGTGTGTACACCACTACGCCCAAAAAACCAAACTCGGCTCTGCGTAAAGTCGCCAAAGTGCGCCTGACCAATGGGTTTGAAGTTATTTCCTACATCGGCGGTGAAGGCCACAACCTGCAGGAACACAGCGTCGTGCTGGTTCGTGGCGGTCGTGTCAAGGATCTGCCCGGTGTGCGTTACCACATTGTGCGTGGTTCGCTCGACTTGCAAGGCGTGAAAGACCGCAAGCAGTCGCGCT
Source organism: Rhodoferax sp. (assembly GCA_036508025.1). Taxonomy (GTDB): domain Bacteria; phylum Pseudomonadota; class Gammaproteobacteria; order Burkholderiales; family Burkholderiaceae_C; genus Rhodoferax. The sequence goes on from DATCIC010000421.1 coordinate 7,230, forward strand.
CCAAGTACGGTGCCAAGAAGCCAAAGGCGAAATAAGCTAACGCTTGTTCGATAAATAAGGTGTTGTTTCCCGCGTGGCGCGGTGATGCAACGTAGTGACCCGCTGTTGGGTCGAGTAAGTAAAAACCAGAATGGTTTTTGCGGTGTCTGATAAAGACGCCAACTGAAGCAAAGAGGTGAAAAAATGCCACGTCGTCGCGAAGTCCCTAAACGTGAAATCCTGCCGGATCCTAAGTTCGGCAATGTCGAGTTGTCCAAATTCATGAACGTGATCATGGAAGGCGGCAAAAAAGCGGTTGCCGAACGCATTATTTATGGTGCGCTTGAGCAGATTGAGAAGAAGAACCCCGGTAAAGACCCGGTTGAAGCCTTCACCATGGCCATCAACAACGTCAAGCCGATGGTTGAAGTGAAGTCCCGCCGCGTGGGTGGCTCCAACTACCAGGTGCCGGTTGAAGTGCGCCCGGTTCGCCGCTTGGCCTTAAGCATGCGCTGGATCAAGGAAGCGGCTCGCAAGCGCGGTGAGAAATCCATGGCATTGCGCCTGGCTAATGAACTCATGGAAGCCACCGAAGGCCGGGGCGGCGCCATGAAAAAGCGTGATGAAGTTCACCGCATGGCAGAAGCCAACAAGGCTTTCTCTCACTTCCGTTTCTAAGACGGCTACTGCGCGGTTTTCTCGTACCGTCGCCATTTTCTGCCGCGCCAGGTGCGCGCTGTCAAGAATTGCAGATGGCTTGAAAGTCGCTCGCTACGCCGCAAGGACCAAAAGTCTTTGCGGCTTAGTAGTTTGAAATATACAGATCAACCAAGGATCCATCATGGCTCGCCATACCCCCATTGAGCGCTACCGCAATATCGGTATTTCGGCTCACATTGACGCCGGGAAAACAACTACCACCGAGCGCATTCTTTTTTATACCGGTGTGAATCACAAGATTGGTGAGGTGCATGATGGCGCCGCCACCATGGACTGGATGGAGCAGGAGCAGGAGCGTGGCATCACGATCACGTCCGCCGCTACCACCTGCTTCTGGAAAGGCATGGAAAACAACTTTGCCGAGCACCGTATCAACATCATTGATACCCCCGGGCACGTCGATTTCACCATTGAGGTCGAACGCTCCATGCGCGTGCTGGACGGTGCCTGCATGGTGTACTGTGCCGTGGGTGGTGTGCAACCGCAGTCGGAAACGGTATGGCGTCAGGCCAACAAATACAAAGTACCGCGTTTGGCGTTTGTGAACAAGATGGACCGTACCGGTGCCAACTTCTTCAAGGTTGTGGACCAGATGAAGCTGCGCCTGAAAGCCAATCCGATTCCGATCGTGATTCCGATTGGTGCTGAAGAACACTTCACCGGCGTGGTGGACCTGATCAAAATGAAAGCCATCATTTGGGACGAAGCCTCCCAGGGCATGAAGTTTGAATACAAGGAAATCCCTGAGGAGTTGCTTGCCTCGGCCAAGGAATGGCGCGAGAAAATGGTTGAAGCCGCAGCCGAGGCGTCCGAAGAATTCATGAACAAGTACCTGGAAGAAGGTGACTTGACCGAAGACGAAATCAAACTCGGTATTCGCACGCGTACCATCGCCAGCGAAATCCAGCCCATGCTGTGCGGTACGGCGTTCAAGAACAAGGGTGTGCAGCGCATGCTCGACGCCATTATTGAATTCATGCCGTCGCCGGTTGACATTCCGCCGGTGAAGGGTACTGATGAAGATGAAGTGCCAGTCACGCGCAAGGCTGACGACAAAGAGAAGTTCTCTGCGCTGGCCTTCAAGTTGATGACTGATCCGTTTGTTGGGCAGTTGACTTTCGTTCGCGTCTATTCCGGCGTGCTGAACAAAGGTGACAGTGTCTACAACCCGATTCGCGGCAAAAAGGAACGCATTGGGCGGATTGTGCAGATGCACGCCAACAATCGACAAGAGGTGAGTGAAATTGTCGCGGGCGATATTGCGGCTTGTGTCGGTTTGAAGGACGTGACGACGGGGGAGACCCTGTGCGATCCCAGTGCCATCATCATGCTTGAGCGCATGGTGTTCCCGGAGCCCGTGATTACGCAGGCTGTGGAACCCAAGACCAAGGTTGACCAGGAAAAAATGGGCATCGCTTTGCAGCGTTTGGCGCAGGAGGATCCTTCCTTCCGTGTCAAAACGGACGAAGAGTCCGGCCAGACCCTGATCGCCGGCATGGGCGAGTTGCATCTCGAAATCATTGTGGACCGCATGAAGCGTGAATTTGGCGTTGAAGCCAATGTGGGCAAACCGCAAGTGGCCTACCGCGAAACCATTCGCAAGACGGTTGAAGACGCCGAAGGCAAGTTCGTTCGTCAGTCGGGCGGTAAGGGGCAATACGGTCACGTGGTGCTCAAGATTGAGCCCAACGAACCCGGCAAGGGAATTCAGTTCATCGACGCTATCAAGGGCGGTGTGGTTCCGCGCGAATTCATCCCCGCGGTTGAAAAAGGCATTAACGAGGCTGTGACCTCGGGCGTGTTGGCGGGTTACCCGGTGGTGGATGTGAAAGTCACGCTGCATTTCGGCTCCTATCACGATGTGGATTCGAATGAAAATGCCTTCAAGATGGCAGCCATTTTTGGTTTCAAAGAAGGTTGTCGCAAGGCTGGCCCGGTGATTCTGGAGCCCATGATGGCCGTGGAAGTTGAAACACCAGAAGACTACGCCGGTAACGTGATGGGCGATTTGTCCTCACGTCGCGGCATGGTGCAAGGTATGGAAGACATGGTGGGTGGTGGGAAGGCCATCAAAGCGGAAGTGCCGTTATCGGAAATGTTCGGCTACTCAACCACGCTACGTTCCATGTCACAAGGTCGCGCGACCTACACCATGGAATTCAAGCATTACACCGAAGCGCCGCGTAACGTGTCCGAAGCCATCATGGCGGCAAGGGCAAAGTAGCCAATAGCCTTGCGGGACAGACCGTAGCTACGCGAAGCGAGCTAGCTCTGTCCTCAACTGATTAGAAACTGTCTGCGATTTCGCACCCCGAGCTGCCCGTGGCAAGGGAAACTGTGACGAACTGCAAACATTAAACCAATTCACGGGTATTGCTCTTCTAAGGATTTGAAAATGGGAAAAGAAAAATTTTCGCGTAGCAAGCCGCACGTCAACGTCGGCACCATTGGCCACGTCGACCACGGCAAGACCACCCTGACGGCGGCCATCACCAGCGTGCTGGCGTCCAAATTTGGCGGCACCGCCAAGGCCTACGACCAGATCGACGCCGCTCCGGAAGAAAAAGCACGCGGCATCACCATCAACACGGCCCACGTCGAGTACGAGACCGCGAATCGCCACTACGCCCACGTCGATTGCCCCGGCC
>DATCIC010000422.1:0-2367 GCA_036508025.1 Rhodoferax sp.
AGTCATGACGTCGACACCCAACTCAAGCGAAGCCTCCACCATGTCCTGTCCCGCCGTCCACAGTGCCGTGGCCGAGCCCTGCCAACTGTCTCCTCCATCCAGCAGCAACGCGTTGGGACGGCTTGCTTTCAAGCGCTTGACCAGACTTGCGAGATGCGCGAAGCCGCCGACCTTGCCATAAGCTCGGGCCGCAGCACAAAAATCAAGATGGGTAAACGCATAGGCCTGCCGACTGCCCGGCTTGATAACAAATCTGTCCAGCAGGCTTGCACCGACCAGATGCGGCACTTTACCCTCAGCGCTGCCTACGCCGAGGTTAATGCTGGGTTCGCGATAATAAATGGGCAGCAGTTGGGCGTGACAATCGGTGAAATGCAAAAGACTGACGTTACCAAAAGCGGGGATATCGTAGAGCTGGTCTGCGCTATTTAGGCTATTCGCATCGGTGGGTAAATAAATTTCCATGTGGCCTCCTTATCCCCGCAAATAGGTAGCAAATGATGGCGCGTTCCACACCTTAAAACTCTTGCTGGTCACGCATGTTGCGCGGTGATTAGCATATAAACAATCATCGCCACACAAAGCAATGCGACCATCACAGTGACGAGGATGACGAGTCCGCGATCAGCACTGACGACGCCGTTCTCAATGGCGCGATTCACCACGTGATAACGCCACGCCGCCAGCACAGCCAGCACGCCGCCCAGCGCCATCATCGTCACACCGATCGGCATCGAAGCCCCCACTTGGGAAGCCTCCATCTGTGGGGCAAGCTGCGCGGCCAACTCGCGTAACCACAGACTGAACTTCGCCACCACAAAGCCAAGGCTGATGATTGCGATACTCGTTCTGATCCACGCCAGAAACGTTCGTTCATTGGCGAGATATTCGGTCGCCCGCTTTTCATCACCTAGCATTACTTGCCGCCGTTGTTGGGCCATGACGTTATCCTGATTACGAACCTGACTTGATGTAAGACCACCCGGCTTCCTGCTTGCGCACCACTTCAGCCACGCCAGAATCGACTGTTGTGGCGAACGGCATCAGGTCTTCTCTCTTGAGGTTCATGCGGCGCATCGTGTTCTCGCAGGCAGCGAAATGCACGGCCGTGTCGGAGATGAGTTGGAGCCGTTCCCGCATCGCTTCATTCGTCTGCAAGATCAGCCCCAAGCCTTTGCCGTGCAGCACCACCTCTATTTCGGTGGTCTCGCGCCCAAATGCCTTCTGCAAGTTCTCAACGTTGTTGAGGACCCCCTGCCACTGCTCTGTGCCGTGAACATTGACTTCAAAGACCACCCTGTGCTCGTGCATTTTTTGTACCCCATCAAACCAGAGTCGCACCCTTGCTCAGTACCGCGCATCCGCCGGCTTTTTATCCTTGGGCCAATCCTTCACCTTGTCGGGGAAATCCGGACGTGGCTGGTGCGTGAAATACTCCCCGACATCAACAGCCTCCTGATCCGAAAGCCCCCCTTGTCCCAGCGGGAAGTTCTCGTGGAACCCGACCGGCATGTTGCGCTTGACAAAGGCCGCCGCGGTATAGGTACGCGCCAGGCCAGCGCCGATGTTGAATGAATCATCACCCCAAAGCGGTGGGTAGATGAAGCTGCCATCGGCTTGCTTCAAGCCTTCGCCGTCCTTGCCGTGGCACACCGCGCACTGCGTAGCGTACACCTGCTTGCCATTTTCCACGTTGGGCTTGATCGCCACATCCACCTTGCCGACGCCGCGCCCGGCGACCTTGTCCTGCGGCTTGGTTTCTTTTTTCATCCAGTCGAAATAGGCCACCATGGCTTTCATGTCCGCCGAATCCACCGGCAGCGGTTTGCCGTTCATGGAGCGTCTGAAGCAACCGTTGATGCGGTCTTCGAGCGTGATGACCCGGCCGGCCCGCGCGGCGTAGCTGGGGAAGAAGGCCGATACGCCGACAAAGGGCGAACCATCAGCCACCGTGCCAGAGTTGAGGTGACAACTGGTGCAATTCAAGGCGTTGCCGACGTTCTGCGGCAACAAGGCTTTGGTCTCAAGATGCAGGCGCATGCCGCGAACAAGCTGCCCGGCAGCGGGGCTGGCGAGCATGTCCGCCAGACGCGGCGTTTCAAAATTGGACGAATCCGTGGTCTTGGGATCGAGTTCTGCACGCATCTTTTTGACCTGAGACGCGGCAACCGGTTCGGCGCTATTACCCCAGCTGGTGCGCACGAAACTCAGTATTTCCGCCAGCTCCTGATCGGACAGCCGGGCAAAGGCTGGCATGGTGTAGACGCGTGGATGCGCGGCAGTCTCGGCCGTTTTCCAGCCGGTCAGCACAATATGCATGAGCGTGGCCGGGTCGGCGGTCGTGATGGAAGGGTTGCGCTGCATCGC
>DATCIC010000423.1:0-2398 GCA_036508025.1 Rhodoferax sp.
CAAACCATCGGAGTTTTCCACCAACTGCGTCACCTCGGGCAAGCCCGCCACGCCGAGGTAAGTGCCGACCAGGGGTGCCTCGGTTTGCGCCAGCAAGCCAATGCCCATGAAACTGGTGACCACCGGCAGAGCCAGTCGGCGAGACAGTTCGGCGACCTTGGCTTCGAGCGCAAAGCGCCGCACTTCGACGCCGACCATCAGCACCGGGGCCGAGGCTTGCGCCAGGCGCTGCAAGATTTCTGTCACGCAGGCGTCGAGCGCATCTGGATCGATCGCCGGGGCAGGCTCGGCCACCACCGGCAAGCAGGGTTCGGCCACCATGTCACGCGGAATCTCGATGTACACGGGTTGCGAATGGCGCAGGCAGTTGGCCAGCGCCCGGGCGATGTCGGCCGGCGCGCGCGCGGCATCATCCAGCCGAATCTGGTCACAGGTGATTTCCTTGAAAATCTGGAACTGAGAGTCCAGGGTTTTGGCCTGGTGGTGTAATAAAAACCCGGACTGCGATTCGCCCTTGCCCGGTCCGCCAGACAGCACCACCAGCGGAGACCTTTCGGCGTAGGCCGATGCCACTGCGTTCACCATGTTGAAGGCTCCCGCGCCATAGGTCACCGCCGCCACGCCCAGCCCCCCGCTGATGCGCCCGCACGCATCCGCCGCAAAACCCACGCCCGGCTCGTGCGACAAGGTGTACAGCGGCAGGATGGCGGACTTCTCAATAATGCGAAAGTAGGGCAGCGCAAAGTCGCCGGGGATGCCAAAAATTTGCCGGGCACCGTGCGCCTTGAGGGCGTGCAACAGGGATTCGGTGAGGTTCATGAGACGGGCTTTTCAGTGCAGGAAGAAGCCGATTATTTCACCGGATCTGACTGGCTGGCCCTGCGGCCGCCTGGCGTGCTCATACGGCGACAGGGCTCCGCGTATTATTCCGGCATGACATCAAGTACCTCTAACACCCCGCAAATCAAGCCCGCCTGGGTTGACACGCTCAAGGTTTATCTGGAACCACCCACGCTGCGCATGCTGCTGCTCGGGTTTTCGGCCGGCCTGCCCTTGCTGCTGGTGCTGGGCACCTTGAGTTTCTGGCTGCGCGAAGCCGGTCTTGACCGCACCACCATTGGTTATTTGAGCTGGGTCGGCCTGGCCTACGCTTTCAAGTGGGTGTGGGCGCCACTGGTGGACCGGATGCCCATTCCGCTGCTGACACGCTGGATGGGCCGCAGGCGCAGTTGGCTCTTGCTGGCGCAATTGGCCGTGATGGCCGGTTTGGTGGCCATGTCATTCAACGACCCGCGGGTTGCGCTGCAGCCCGTGGTGTGGGGTGCCCTGGCGGTGGCCTTTGGCTCGGCGACGCAAGATATTGCACTGGATGCATTTCGCATTGAATCGGCCAATATCGATCGCCAGGCGGCGCTGGCCGCGTCGTACCAAACCGGCTACCGGCTGGCCATGATCTGGGCCGGGGCCGGGGTGCTGTGGGTGGCGGCGCGGGCCGAAGTAGCCGGTGTGGCCGGCTACCAGCAGGGTGCCTGGCAAACCGCTTACCTGGTGATGGCGGCCAGCATGTTGCTGGGTGTGTTGACGGTGCTGCTGTCGCCCGAACCGCTGCGCCGGGCCATGCCATCGGCCAAAAACGCACGCGAATGGCTGCGCGGCGCCCTGATTGAACCGTTTGCCGACTTTTTGCATCGCTACGGCAAGCAGGCGCTGCTGATCCTGGCTCTGATTGCCATCTACCGCATCAGCGACGTGGTGATGGGCATCATGGCCAATCCGTTTTATGTCGACATGGGCTACACCAAGGACGAGGTGGCGGCAGTGACCAAGGTTTTCGGCGTCATCATGACGCTGGTCGGGGCCTTCATCGGCGGCGTGCTCTCGATGCGACTGGGTGTGATGCGGGTCCTGATGCTGGGCGCGGTGTTGAGTGCAGCGACCAACTTGCTGTTCGCAGGGTTGAGTACCCGGGGCCACGATGTGACGGCACTCATCTTTGTGATCTCGGCTGACAACCTGGCCAGCGGGATTGCCTCGGCGGCCTTTATCGCCTACCTCTCCAGTCTGACAAATATCAATTACTCGGCCACCCAATACGCGTTGTTCAGTTCTATGATGCTACTCGCCCCTAAATTTTTGGCCGGCTATTCGGGCCGGTATGTGGATGCGTTTGGTTACCAGAATTTCTTTATTGGGACTTCCCTGCTGGGCCTGCCGGTGTTGTTGCTTGTCTGGCTGGCATCCAGGGACGTGCGCGCGTAACTTGGCAACGATACTTCCAGTTCCAAACTTGGCTTAACGTCATGTCGACAAGCACCGCCGATTTTCATTTCACGGGTCCCCGCAACCCATGCGGACCCCAACGACACACACCCGGCGCTGGCGGTGCCCGAGCTCGTTT
>DATCIC010000424.1:0-2142 GCA_036508025.1 Rhodoferax sp.
GCATGGGGTGAAGTGTAGTGCGGCTTGGGCAATAGTGGTATGGGTACTCAATCCTCTTACACGGTCTGCGCCCGGCGCTTCGGTTTAGGCTTGTCAGTGGGCAGCAGGCTGGTGTATTTCTGGTACAGCTCAAACAGAAAAGCCACGCGCTCGGCGTCACTCTTGTAGCTTTTCTTGCCGCCACTGCGCTCATAGGCTTTGTCCACGGCGGCGTCCAGCTTTTGGTGCGCGCGGAGCAACTCGGGCGGCATGCTCAAAGGGTCGTAAAGGTCGGCCAGCGTGGCGGGCTGATCGCCAGTCTGGAATTTGGTACGCACATCGAACACGGTTTGTGCTGCAGTTTCGATAGCTACTTGCGCTTTATCGACGGGGGCTGGAGGCTGATTTGGCTTGAAACTATGGGGGAAGTCGGGCCAGGGGAAATTGTTGTAGACGATCGTGTTGGAATAACGAAAATCGCTTTTCAGGCGCCCACAGGTGTAGCGCATCCAGGCGTTGTGCATGCTGGAGGTCAGAATGCCGAAGTGGTAAAGCGAGGCATTGGGCAGCATGAAATTGGCATCACTGCAAATGACGTTTGCGCCCATGTAGCCTATCGGAATGTAGCGGCGACTCTCCGACGATACGCGCGGAATCAGCAGGTACGGTTGATCGGTTTGACGGTCTTCGCCAAACAAGGTTGGCGTGTTGGCAAGCGCTACCGTCACGGCTTTGGTACTGGCCAGCCGCATCCGCTTGACGGCTTGCACGCGCTGCAGCACGACGGGCATGGCGCGTAGCTCGGCTGGCGAAATAGCCTTGAGCCACAAGCACCAGCGCGGGATGGCGTTGATAAATTCATCGGCCCCCACGAAAGGATGAATCCACTTCTTCGCTTGGGGTTCAGCGAGTAGCAAGGCTTCTTTCTCGGCCTCGCTGAGCAACAGATGACCGCCATCGGTGGGCTGGCTACCTTTGGTCATTTCAGGTGCCTGACCAATCGGCCTGCGGCGTTTTTCCAGAAACACATCAGGCGCATCAACCAGGTAAGGGTTGATGTTGACAGCCGGGACAGCGTGCGGCTCTCCTTTGATGTCGTCGTACTCATAAATCACTTTGCTGGGGCGGTCTTCCAGACCGAAACCGATGATGACGCAATGCACGGCAGCCTTGCCGCGCGCCTCATTGGTCCAACTGAAAGTGCGGTGCGCAAAATGAATGTGGATGCCTTGGGATAGCAGCCAGCCCCACAACACACCCACTTGCTCGCCTTGCGTGATGCTGTTGGTGGAGACAAAAGCCACTCGAATCGGGTTGAGATAGTTGGGCTCACTTTCGCGCACCCAGTGCGGTGACTGTTCTGAATGGGTAGGTGCCAGACCGCGGATGTAGTTGGCAGCCTTGATGTACCAAGCCGCCACATAGTCCAGCACGCCACCGCCTTTGAGCGGTGAGAAAAGCACTTCAACATCCGCTTTTTGTTGGTCACTTTGATAGCTGTAACCCACAAATGGCGGGTTGCCCACGAGGAAACTGCAGCGCGGCGCGGGCAGCACCTCGTTCCAGTCGAGTCGTAGCGCGTTGTTATAGGCAATGTGCGGGCTGGTACGCAACGGAATTCGGGCGAAGTACAGCCCAAACTCCTCGCTCACCTGCAAGTTCATTTGATGGTCCATCAGCCAAAGTGCCACCTGCGCAATCTGCGCCGGGAACTCTTCAATTTCGATGCCGTAGAACTGGTCCACGTTGACGCCAATCAAACTGTGAACGTCCACACTTTGCTGCCCGGTATGGCCACTCAAGTCGTGGCTGGCGCGCAGCACGGCCAATTCAAGTAGACGCAGTTCGCGGTAGCTGATCACCAGAAAGTTGCCACAGCCGCAGGCGGGATCAAAAAACGTGAGCGTGCGCAGCTTTTTGTGGAACTCAAACAGCCGGTTCCTGTTGTTTTTGACCTTCTCAAACTCTGCCCACAGATCGTCCAGAAACAAGGGCTTGATCACCTTGAGAATGTTTTCCTCGCTGGTGAAGTGCGCACCCAGCGTGCGGCGCAGCTTCACATCCATGATGCTCTGGAACAGGCTGCCGAAAATAGCCGGGCTGATGGCCGACCAGTCGAGCGCGCAGGCATCCAACAGCGCTTCGCGCATGGCGCCGGTGAAG
>DATCIC010000425.1:0-2280 GCA_036508025.1 Rhodoferax sp.
AAATTTGAAGGCCCCATGACCATGCGTCGCGGGCTGGCCAAGTCCAAAAATATGATCTCGATCCGCATCCTGCAGGCGGTGGGAGCTCAATATGCGCAGAACTGGATTACTCGTTTTGGCTTTGAAGCTGAAAAGCATCCCGCCTACCTGACCATGGCGCTGGGCGCCGGCTCCGTCACGCCCTTGCAAATGGCGTCGGCCTACTCGGTTTTTGCCAATGGGGGCTACCGCATCAATCCGTGGCTGATCAGCAAGGTGACCGAACAAAAAGGAAAAGTCCTGCTGGAAACCAAGTCACCGGTGCTCGACGAATCGATGCGCACCATTGATGCGCGCAACGCTTTCATCATGGACAGTTTGTTGCAGGAAGTCGCCCGCACCGGCACGGCGGCCTCCGCGCAGGCGATCTTGAAGCGCCCTGACTTGTATGGCAAAACCGGCACCACCAATGATTCGGTGGATGCCTGGTTTGCGGGATTTCAGCCCACTCTGGCGGCAGTCAGCTGGATCGGCTATGACACGCCGCGCAATCTTGGCGCGCGCGAAACGGGTGGAGGCTTGAGCTTGCCGATCTGGATCCGGTTTATGCAGCAGGCGCTCGCCGGTGTCCCGGTGACTGAAATGAGCGTGCCCGAGGGCGTGGTCAATTCAGGTGGTGAATGGTTCTATTCGGAGTATGCCAACAAGGCGGGTGTCACCAGTGTTGGGCTGGATGAGCCTGCAGGGGCGCAAGGCGGCAACCAGGTGATTCAGTTGCCGCCAGCTGATGAAAGAAGAAAGATCCTGGACTTGTTCAGGAATTAAGCACCAGCGGGCAGCCCGCCTGCTCGCTGGCACAGCGTGACAAATTAGTAAAAAACTCACCCTGGCCCTTGGTGTCAAGCCACTGTTTGCTGTCAAATTTGTAGTGATAGCCGCCCGACTTGGCCGCCAGCCAGATTTCATGCAAGGGCTTTTGCAGATTGATGACGATCTGGCTTTTGTTTGAAAAAACCAGTGTCACCATGCTCCCGACGCGCTGGTTGTCAATATCGGCCTGCGCTTGGTCGTTGATGCGGTCGCAACTGGTTTCAACCACTTTGAGCAGATTTTCAGCGCGGTCCATGAATTCAAGGTCGGTCATTACAATTTCACCATGTTGAGATTTTTGCAAATTCTAGTCAGTACGTTTGTCCTTGCCAGCAGTGCGGTGGGCCTGCTCGCCTGTGGCCAGCAAGGCCCCTTGTATTTGCCGGCTGAGCCAACCGTTGCAAAACGGACCACCTTGCCCAAAGCGCAGATTGCCCCGTCACCTGCCAGCCTACCCGCCCATGCCGCCTCGGCTGCCACCCCCACGCCCCAATGACACCTCAAAATCTTCCCGGCCAGCCTCATTTTGCCTACCGGGGCAATGAACTTTTTTGTGAAGAGATTCGCTTGAGTGATCTGGCACGAGCCCACGGTACTCCGCTTTTTGTCTATTCGAAAAGCGCCATGCTGGCGGCGCTGGCTGCTTACCAGCGTGGCTTTGCCGGGCGCAAGGTGCAGATCTGTTACGCCATGAAAGCCAACCCGGCACTCGGTGTGATTCAGGTTTTTGCAGATGCAGGCTGCGGTTTTGACATCGTCTCGGGCGGAGACATGGACCGTGTGCTGGCCGCGGGCGGACAGGCTGAAAAAATCATTTTTTCCGGCGTCGGCAAGACGCGCGCAGAAATGCGGCGTGCCCTGCAGGCCGGCATTGGCTGCTTCAATGTCGAGAGTGAAGCGGAACTTGAAGTTCTGAGTGAGGTGGCTTTGTCCATGGGCCTGGCCGCACCGGTGAGCATCCGTGTTAATCCCAATGTGGACCCCAAGACCCACCCCTACATTTCCACTGGTCTCAAGGACAGCAAGTTCGGCGTCGCCCATGAACGCGTGCTGCCGACTTACCAGCGGGCCGCGAAGCTGGCGGGCGTGCGGGTGGTCGGTATCGATTGCCACATCGGCTCACAGATCACTCAGGAAGGGCCTTACCTGGACGCCGTGGACCGCATGCTGGATCTGGTGGAAGCGATTGAAGCGGCGGGCATTGCCCTGCATCACATCGATTTTGGCGGTGGCCTGGGCATTGACTACCACGGCGAGACACCGCCCGATGCCGAGCTTCTCTGGCAAAAGCTGTTGGCCCGGCTGGATGCCCGCGGCTTTGGCCAGCGGCAACTGATGATCGAGCCGGGACGCTCGCTGGTGGGCAATGCAGGTGTGTGCCTTTCCGAGGTGCTGTACCTCAAACCCGGTGCGCAAAAAAACTTCTGCATC
>DATCIC010000426.1:0-3022 GCA_036508025.1 Rhodoferax sp.
TTCCCAAGTTCACCGCGTTTCGCGTGGTAGCGGGCAAGCCGACCCACGTTATCGTCAAGTTTTCTGGCTCCGATGGGGCGCCCGGGACGGTGCGTTGGTCTGACTTGCTGGTCTGCGAGCACCTGGCCCTGTGCACTGTGACCGAACATCTGGGCCTTGACGCCGCAGTCAGCCGCATCCAACAAGCGGGTGGCCGCACATTCCTGGAGGTCGAACGCTTTGACCGCCACGGCAGCCTCGGGCGCTCGCCCGTCTGCTCCTGGGCTGCCCTGAACTCGGCGATGTTCGGCCTGGCCGGAAAGCCTTGGCCAGAGGGCGGCGCCGCGCTGTTCAAACAGGGGCTCATTGACACCGGGTGCCTTGCCGCCATGCAACGGCTTTGGTTGTTCGGGCAGCTCATTGCCAACACAGACATGCACGACGGCAATCTGTCATTCAGGCCCGGGCTTCAACTGGCCCCGGTGTACGACATGCTGCCCATGGGGTATGCCCCATTGCGCGGCGTAGAGCTGTCGTCAAGAGATTTTGAGCCCCTGCTGCCGCTGCCCGCCGAGAGGGACGCTTGGCTCGCGGCTGCCCGCGCGGCCGAACACTTCTGGGCTGCAGCCAGCTGCGATGCACGAATCAGTGAGGACTTCAGGTCAATTTGTGGCCAAAACGCCAGCAAGGTTCGCAAAGCCTTGTCCGCCTGAGTTACTGCGCCTGCAGAAATAGAAACAGCGCCCCTGGAGTCCCAGGGGCGCTATTTTTAGTGGCTGCTAAAGAACCCGATACCGACCATTGTCAACAAGGTCAAGCCAATCGTGATCAGGGCAAAGCCCAGCACCTTGGAGGCCGCTAGCTTGGCCGGTGACGGCGCGTCCACCAGGTACTTCTCAAGTTCGCCACTGTCGAGCATGCGCTGGTATTCCACGCCATGGTCATGCTTGAACTCTTCGAGTGAGAAGGTGCCGGTAAACATCACCACTTCCAGCGGGAACTTGTCAGGACGGAAGTGGTTGTTGAAGAAGTGCACTGTGAACAGGAACACCACCGCAAGGAAGGCTTCTTCACCGTGGAAGATCGCCGCCACGTTAAATATCCAGCCCGGCAGGAAGGCGCCAAAGAAGCCTGGCAACCACATGATCAGGCCGCTCACACCGATGATCGTGACGCCCCAGAACGGTGCCCAGTAATCGAACTTCTCCCAGTAGGTCCAGCGGTCAAACACCGGGCGCGGACCTTGACCAAAGAACCACTTGAACATGGCGAGCATGTCTTTGCCATCCTGCAGGTTTGGCACCATGGAGTTGGGGCCGAAGAACTTGAAGTTCTTCCAGTCGCGTGCAATGCGCACGGTGATGTAGATCAAGTGCCAGAAGAACACACCGGCAAAAATGACTGCCGCCACGCGGTGAATGATGCCAGCGGTGTGCGGGCCACCGAGCGCGGCCATCAAGATCGGCGCCCAGGACACATGCGAGTAGAACAAGGGCATGCCTGTCAGAGTCAAGGTCATCAAACTGAGGGCAAAGGTGATATGGGCAATGCGCCATGTCGCGCTAAAACGCTGAACGTGTTTGCCCTTCATGTGCGCGGGCACAGAGTCCGGCTTGATATGCGGCTGGCCGGCGCGCGCCTTGCGCTCCTGGTATTCGCGGTAGAACCACAGCAAGGTATGCAACCAGAAGAAGCCGAAGGTGCCCACCAGCAACTGCACCATGATCTGCCAGGCAACCCAAATCTGCGGGTAGCGGGCAAAATTATGACCATTGCCGTGCGGCTGGTAGCTGGCAAAGCCGGCTGGCACATCAGGCAAACCCTTCTTGGCGTTGTGGCAGGTTCGGCAGGTCTTGAGCCGGTTGTCCGGATGGACCATGGACTCCGGATCATTGACCCGCTGTATCTGGTGGCTGCCGTGGCAGTTGTAGCACTTGGCCGTGTAGTCGTAGCCGAGCGTGCTGATCTGACCGTGAAAAGTGTCTTTGTAGGAGTCTAGATTCTCCACATGACAGTTGCCGCAATGGGATGAGACCGTCAATTTGAAAGAGCTGCTGGCAGTCGCGCTGATGTCATGAGCGGTGTGGCAATCAGAACAAACGGCGGCTTGAGCGAGCAGCTTCTTGCTGATCTCCTTGCCATGCACGGAGCCGAGATAAGCCTCCAATTGGTCTGTGTGGCAGGCTCCACCACAGACCGTGGGAATGTTCAAGCGCCATTGGTTGTACTGCGGAGAATTCTTGACCGGCACATTGAAACTGTGCGTGTCGTGGCAGTTGTCGCACGCGGCATTCGGCTTGGTTTTGTCGTCCGCATTGGGGCGAGCGTGGAACGACTTGCGATACGCCGCAATGTTTTTGGCGACGACGCCAAGCCGTGGCCGTTCGCTCTCTTTGCCGCGTTTCACCGTCTGTTGCCACAACTCTTCATGGCAACCGGCGCAGTCCACTTTTTTCAGTGCGAGCGCCGGGTTTTTGGCGTGCGCGTTGTTTTTGTCAGCGTTGTCAGCAATGTCGGTGTGGCACGCTACACATTGCATGTTGGCATGCACACTCTCGCCAAATTTATCGGGCGCCACGCTGCGCAGCGTGCGCGCTTTGCCTTCGGCCCCCGGGACTTCGAGCTTGCCTTTCTTGCCATCGTGGCAAGTTAAACAGGTCGTGTTGTCCAACGTCGTCTGAGCGCTGGCTGGTATGGCCAGCAGCCCAGTCGCAAGACAAACCAAGAATGCCCATAGGGCAGAACGCACAAGTCGCATGTCAAAACCTTCCAAAACAAGTTTACGTAAGTTTACCTGCCGAAGGTCAGTTTCTTACAGAGACTGACTAAGCCATGACCTGGATCAAAAACGGTATGCAAACCACCCCAAAATAGCGCCATATCGCTGGCGTTGGTGTTGGTTCTGGCTAGAAAGATGAGCGTGCGCGGCTGAAATATCCGACGTTTGCCATCGGAGTCGCCACCCGTTGCGCGACGAAGTGGCGGAGCCAGGAGAGTTGATTTGCCTACAAGTGCAGCAGCGGAGTCAGCACGCCGCGAGCCA
>DATCIC010000427.1:0-2809 GCA_036508025.1 Rhodoferax sp.
CGCGAAAAATGTTGTAGGCCACTGTGCGCGCAGTCTTGACGATGCCTTTGCCTGCGCAGGTGGGGCAGGCCTCGCACAACATGTGCGCCAGCGATTCACGGGTGCGTTTGCGCGTCATCTCGACCAGCCCGAGCTGCGAAAACCCACCTGCCATGGTCTTGACGCGGTCGCGCGACAGTTGCTTGCGGATTTCAGACAACACCGCGTCCCGATGGTCCTCACGCACCATGTCAATGAAATCCACAATGATGATGCCGCCCAGGTTGCGCAGCCGCAGTTGCCGTGCAATCGCCTGAGCGGCTTCCAGGTTGGTCTTGAAAATGGTGTCGTCAAAATTGCGCGCACCGACAAAACCGCCGGTGTTCACATCGACCGTGGTCAGGGCTTCGGTTTGGTCCACGATCAAATAACCACCTGACTTCAGATCCACCCGACGCCCCAGCGCCTTGGCAATTTCTTCGTCAATGGCATACAGATCAAAAATAGGCCGCTCACCCTTGTAGTGTTGCAACTTCTCGGCGGCGGCAGGCATGAATTCAAGACCAAAAGCCTTCAGCACTTCAAACTGTTCCCGTGAATCCACCTTGATGGTTTGGGTGTTTTCACACACCAGGTCCCGCAACACCCGTTGCAATAAATTCAAGTCCTGGTGCAACAACGACAGAGGCGGCAGCCGTACCGAGGCGCCCTTGATGCGGGCCCAGGCTTTACGCAAATAAGCAATGTCGTCCGACAGCTCCAAGTCAGAGGCGTCTTCTCCATTGGTGCGCAAAATAAATCCGCCACCCTCCAGGCCCACCAATTGCTGCAGGCGCGTGCGCAATTCGTCGCGCTGGTTTTGCGGGATTTTTTGTGATACCCCGACATGGTCATCCTGTGGCAAAAAGACCAGCATGCGCCCTGCTATGCTGATCTGCGTGGACAGCCGAGCGCCTTTGGTGCCAATCGGGTCCTTGATGACCTGCACCAGCAGCACCTGACCCTCAAACACCTGCTTTTCAATCGGGATCTGCGGCTGGGTGTTACGCACCAGGCTTGGGGGTTCACCCTCGGGCTGGCGGTGCCAGACATCGGCCACATGCAAAAACGCAGCCCGCTCCAGTCCGATGTCGATAAACGCGGACTGCATGCCCGGCAGCACGCGAGCGACCTTGCCCAGATAGACATTACCAACCAGGCCGCGTTCCAGCGTGCGCTCAACGTGCAGTTCCTGCAGCGCGCCGTTTTCAACAATGGCCACCCGCGTCTCCTGCGGCGACCAATTGATCAGAATGTCTTCTTGCATGGGGGGCCTGTTTAAACCTTGAAACCGACTGACTGCAGCAACTGCGCCGTCTCAAACATCGGCAGCCCCATGATGCCCGAATAGCTTCCACTCATGTGAGAAATAAACGCCGCCGCCCTGCCCTGCACGGCGTAGGCACCCGCCTTGCCCAAGGGCTCGCCCGATGCGACATAGGCCTGCACCTGCCGTGCGCTCATGGCAGAAAAAGTCACGCGCGACTCGCACAGTACCTGCTCGCGTTTACGCGCGGTGCCCAGCGCCACGGCGGTCAATACACGGTGCGTCGTACCGGAGAGTTCTGTCAACATGCGCGTGGCGTCAAAGGCATCCGCCGGTTTGCCAAAAATCCGGCGGCCCAGCGCTACTGTGGTATCCGAGCAAAGCACCGGAGCGGGCGGCAAACCCCGACGTTGGAGTCGCTGCAGCGCTGCGTCCAACTTGAGCTGCGTCACCCGTTTAACGTAAGCGGCCGGAGCCTCGTTGGGTAACACGGCTTCCAGTGCTTCTGCGTCTTCATCGGCATCAGGCAATAGCAGCTCATGGCGCACGCCCAGCAGCGCCAGCAACTGGCTGCGTCGTGGGCTTTGTGAGGCGAGGTAAATAAACTTACTCACGGAAATTACTCTCGATGATAGGGATGGTTGGCGTTGATCGACCAGGCACGGTATAGCTGCTCAATCAGCAGCACCCGCACCATGGCGTGCGGCAGCGTCAGGTCGGACAGGCGGATGCGTTCATGGGCGGTCTGCTTCAAAACTGGGTCCAGCCCATCGGGCCCGCCAATGACCAGCGCCACATCGTCACTCTCCAACTGCCAGTTTTGCAGCTTGGCCGCCAGCGCCATCGTGGTCAATGCCGTGCCGCGCTCGTCGAGCACCACGATACGGCAGCCTTTGGGCAATGCTGCCTCGATGCGCCCCCGCTCAGCGGCGCACAGCGCTTCGACTGTCTTGGAACCGCGCGTCTCAGTCTTGACGGCTTTGAGTTCAACCTTGATCTCATAGGGAAAGCGCTTGGCGTAGTCGTCCCACGCCGTTTGCGCCCAGTCCGGCACCCGTTGGCCGACCGCAACAATGACCAGCCGCACGAGACTGCGTCAGGCGTTGCGCGCGGCCGTCTTCTTGGCCGGTGCCTTTTTAGCAGGCGCTTTCTTGGCGACGGCGGCTTTGGCCACCACCTTCTTCGCAGCCACTTTTTTGGCCGGATCGTTGATGATGACCTTCTTCAGAGCCACCTTCGCCACCGCCTTGGCAGCGGGTTTGGGAGCGGCTCTCGGAGTGATCACCTCAGCGCTCACTTTGGCCGGCGCCTTTTTGGTAGCTACTTTTTTAGCCGGTACCTTTGCCGCTGCCGACTTGGCCGACAGCGCCGCTTTTTGCAGTTGCGCTTTGGAGGGGAAAGCCTCGGCCACACCTTTCTTGGCGGCGTTGGAGCGCCTGATATCTGCTATCGGTTGCGCCGCTGACTTAACGGTTTTCATTTCTTTGACCGGCTTGGCGGCTTCTTTCACCACCGGTTTCACCG
>DATCIC010000428.1:0-2171 GCA_036508025.1 Rhodoferax sp.
CCCCCGCCCCTCTCTCGCCCCGCCGGGCGAAAGAGGGGAGCCTCATGTGGCCGCGTCTTTAAAGGCGGGAAATTTGTTCTTGATGGCGCGCTGGCCTCAAAGTGGCGGCTTCATAAGAACGAGGCGCCCAAAGCAACTGCATCACTTACCGTGCCAACGCCAATTTGCGCGTGTACGTCCCACCTTCAGAAACAAGGCCAAATGTGGCTGTTAGCCCCCCTTTCCGCCCCGGCGGGGGTGGAAAGGGGTTGGGGGATAGGGGGGGGATACAACGCTAGAAAAATGAACAGTCCGCCCATAACAAGGCCAATGAATCAACGGCTGTTAACCACCAACCTCAAGAAATACTACAAAAAAATAGCTACCTACGCATATCCCACGCGGGCTAGAGCCAGAAATAGACCAAAGAAAAGTGCAGTACTCCAGCCAGCGGCCCCAGCGGTTTCAATGCAGCGTGTCATTGCCCAAGACGTTGGCATGCATGGCCTGAACCCTGAAAAAACCAGTACCCGCCGAGCCGCGGCCAATCTCTTCTTCAGTGGCTTCTCGCACGCCTTCAACCTTCAGGTTCAAGCGCAAGGCGATGCCGGCCAAGGGGTGGTTGCCGTCCAGCACCACATGCTCCGGGTAGAGCTCGGTCACGGTGTACCAGGCGTCTTTGGGCGCGTCCGGGTTGCAGCCAGCGGGCAGCGAGGCGCCCTCGAAGGTCATGCCTTCTTCCAGCTCCGGGGGAAAAAGTTCGCGTGATTCCAGGAACACCAGTTGGTCGTTGAAGTCGCCAAAGCCTTGTTCGGGTTCGATTTGCAGTTCCAGCTTGGCGCCCACTTCATGGCCTTGCAGCGCGTCTTCGACGATTTGAAACAGATCGTCGCCCCCGACCAGAAATTCGACCGGCTCGGTCAGCACGTCAAGTTCTTCACCCAAGGTGTCTTTTAAGGTCCAGGTCAGCGCGACCACGCATTGTTGATTGATTTCCATAGGAGAATTGTCGCAGTTTGAAATGTGTCAGTGGTTGAACCCAGAAGTGACCGGAGAAACGAATGGATATCTCGAAGCCCTTGCCCTTGTTGGGTGGTTTAAGCCCGCAATTATTCATGAAACGGCACTGGCAAAAAAAGCCCTTGCTGATCCGCCAGGCCATTCCCAACTTCAAGCCCTTGCTGGACCGGGCGGCGTTGTTTGAGCTGGCCGGGCACGAGGACGCGCAAGCCCGTCTGGTGGTGCAGCAGCCCGGCCAGACGCCCGGCTGGCAACTCAAGCTCGGGCCTTTTGCGCGCCGTGCCCTGCCGCCTTTGAAGCAGCCGGGCTGGACGGTGCTGGTGCAGGGGGTCGATTTGCAGCATGACGCGGTGCATGCGCTGATGAACCAATTTCGCTTTGTGCCGGACGCCCGGCTCGATGATTTGATGATCAGCTACGCCACCGATGGCGGCGGTGTGGGACCCCATTACGACAGTTACGACGTGTTTCTGCTGCAGGCACAGGGTCGCCGCCGCTGGCGCATCGGGCGCCAATCGGACCGAACCCTGCAGCCGAACGTGCCCTTGAAAATTCTGGCCCACTTTGAGCCGGAAGAAGAATTTGTGCTGGAACCCGGCGACATGCTGTACCTGCCGCTGTTGCATGCCCATGACGGCATTGCCATGGGCGAATGCATGACCTATTCGATTGGTTTCAGGTCACCGAGCCGGGCTGAACTGGCGCGCGAGCTGTTGCAGCGTCTGGCAGAAGATGTCGAAGACGCGGTCGGTGTGTCGGTGTACCGTGACCCCAAGCAGGCGGCGGTGACGCAACCGGGCGAAATCCCGGTGCAATTGCTCGAATTTGCGCGTGACGCCTTGCAAGACGCACTCAAAGACCCGGCCGCGTTGGGGCGCGCCCTGGGGGAATATATGACTGAGCCCAAGGCCAATGTGTGGTTCGATGCCACTGAGCCGATCACGGATCAGGCGTTGGCCGGGCAGGGCGGGCAAATCCAACTGGATCGGCGCACCAAGATGATGTTTGATGCCCAGCACATTTTCATCAATGGCGAGAGCTTCCGCTCCGGTGGGCGCGATGCGACCCTGATGCGGCGCCTGGCAGACCAGCGCTATCTCAGTGCGCAAGACTTGGGCCGTGTCAGCGCCGAAGCCCGGTGTTTGTTGCAAGATTGGCAGGAAGCGGGGTGG
>DATCIC010000429.1:0-3614 GCA_036508025.1 Rhodoferax sp.
CTGATGGGCACGCTGCCCGGCCCTTGGCTGGTCGCGGTGGGCGCCTTGGTCATGGTTACGGCGATCTGGCTGTGGCGGTCCAGTGCAATGAGCTGTGGCATCGCTCTACCGGGTGCCATGCAACAGCGCCTTGCGCAATCCGGCATTTGGGGCGCTGCGGTGCTGGGTGCTTTGATTGGTACCGTGATGAGCCCCTGTGCCACGCCTGCACTGGCAGCAGCCTTGGCCATTGCCGGATCGGGTGCCGCGCTTGGGGCCTCGATGGCATGGGGAGCGGCCCTGTTGCTGGCTTACGGCCTTGGACACAGCGTGCTCTTGCTGTTGGCCGGGGCCATGCCCTCTGCGGCAACAGCATTGATTCAACATTTCTCCAGCTGGGATGCCTGGTTACCGGGGCGACGCACATTTGCTTTTGTGATGCTTCTGGCCGGCCTGTGGTGGGTGGCGCAGGGCTTGGGTTTCCCTTTGTGACGCTTTAGCCAGTCCGACGTCTTATGATGATTTCAAGGAGCAGTCCCATGAGCCCACCCATCCCTCATTTCAGCGAGCTCTGGATAAATGCTCGCAGCAAGGCGTTTTAGAATTTGAACGTTTTTCTAAAAATCATAAATGACTGAAAAACTTTCTCTCCAATTGGCGCTCGTGCTCCCCGGCATTGCAGACGAACGGGATTCCTGCATCGAGCGTTTGACGGAGATGTTGCAGGCACAGGGGATGGAAAAGGTGCACATTGTCCAAACAGACGGTGAACTTTGTTTGTGCCTGCACTATGACCCGACTCAGTTCAGACTTCAGCAAGTGCGTGGCATGGCGCAGGCTGCTGGTGCCCAGCTCAGTGCGCGCTATCAACATGAGCTGATGCGCATTGACGGCATGGACTGCTCCACTTGCGCTACCGTGATCGAGCACGCCTTGCATCGTCTGGATGGCGTGCTGGAGGCTTCTGTGAGCTATGCCGCCGAGAGAATGCGCCTGGAATATGACACCGAGCGCGTTTCACGCAAGGCTATCCTCCTACGCCTTGAAGCACTGGGATACAGAGTGCTTGAGGCCGATCACGAAGCCACCTGGTGGATCGAGTATCGTGAATTGATTGTCAGCGCCATCGCTGGCGCACTGCTGCTGTCGGGTTGGCTTGTTGGATGGCATGACCATGGCCACTGGATCTCCGTGGGTTTGTTAGGTGGCTCGATCCTGATTGGCGGCTATTACGCGATGCGCGATGCCTGGCAGAGCATCCGCGAACGCCAGCTTGACATCGACGTATTGATGGTCGTGGCTGCGATGGGTGCCGCGGCGTTGGGGCAGTGGGCTGAAGGCGCCTTGCTTCTCGTCCTGTTCAGCCTGGGTCACGCTTTAGAGCACCTGGCCATGGACCGGGCGCGCCATGCCATCGAGGCCTTGGCTGACCTGGCGCCCAAAACTGCACTCGTCTTGCGGGACGGCGCGGAAATTGAATTGGCAGTAGAAGACCTGCTGCGCGGTGACAAAGTCCTGGTCCGCCCAGGGCAGCGCATTCCAGCGGATGGCAAGGTGCTCGAAGGCTCGTCAGCGGTCGATCAGTCCGCCATCACCGGTGAATCCATGCCGGTGGACAAGACCGTGGATGCGCTGGTTTTCGCCGGCACGGTGAACGGTGAGGGTTTGCTGACCGTGGAAGTGTCCAAGCTGGCCAAAGACAGTTCACTGGCGCGTATGGTGCAACTGGTGGCCGAAGCGCAGACGGAGAAATCACCGACCCAACGTTTCGTGACGCGTTTTGAGAAAGTTTTTGTGCCACTGGTGCTCATAGGCGTCGCGGCACTCATCGTCATTCCGCCACTGTTGGGCATGCCGTTTGCCGAATCGTTTTACCGGGCTATGGCGGTCTTGGTCGCCGCCTCCCCCTGCGCACTGGCCATTGCCACGCCCTCCGCCGTGCTGGCTGGCGTCGCCCGGGCTGCGCGGGGCGGCGTGCTCATCAAGGGGGGCGCGCATCTGGAAAATTTGCGCACCTTGACAGTGATTGCGTTCGACAAGACCGGCACGATCACCACGGGCAAACCTAGCGTTACGGATGTGATCGTGCTGAAAGGGGATGAAGCCACCTTGCTGGCAACCGCCGCCAGCGTGGAGAGCCGCAGCGGCCATCCGCTGGCCCAGGCTGTTGTGCAGGCGGCGCTGACGCGCAAGCTGGACTGGCCATCTGCCAGCGATGTGCAGGCCATCAATGGCATGGGGATGCATGCACTGGTGTCATCCAGACAGGTGAGCATCGGCAACTTGCGACTTTTCGAGCAGGATGGTGTTCCTGATTCGGTTCGCGAGCAGGTAACCCGCCTGGAATCGCTCGGAAAAACCACCATGCTCGTTCGTGCAGATGGTGTTTTCCTTGGCCTGTTGGCGCTGGCCGACACGCCGCGTCCTGGCATGCGGGAGGTATTCGCCCGGTTGGCATCTTTGGGCGTGCGCCAGGCCGTCATGCTGACCGGCGACAACGAGCAGGTTGCCAAGGCTGTGGCCGCATCCGTCGGGATCAGCGACGTGCGCGCCGGACTGCTGCCCGAAGATAAGCTCAAGGTGATCGATGAATTGCTGAAGGACTATGGGCAAGTGGCCATGGTGGGGGATGGGGTCAACGATGCGCCCGCCATGGCACGGGCCACCATTGGCATCGCCATGGGAGGCGCTGGAACTGATGTAGCGCTGGAAACAGCTGATGTAGCGCTGATGGCCGATGACCTGTCGCGCCTGCCCTTTGCCATCGCCCTGAGCCGCGCCTCACACACCATCATCCAGCAAAACCTGTGGGCGGCGTTCGGAGTGGTGGCGCTGCTGATTCCGGCGACGCTGTTTGGCTGGGCCAGCATGGGCATTGCGGTGCTGATTCACGAAGGGGCTACCGTTTTGGTTGTTCTCAATGCCTTGCGCCTACTGCGGTTTGTTGATTCCCGCTGAATCTTGGCCTATGTTTGGCGCGACTGGAATGGGCCTGAAGACTCCAAAGTGGATCTTGTGAATGAATTAGTTGATTTCCCTCAAATAGGCGCAACCACTTTGGTGTTTTGATATGAATTTCACATTGTGGATTCACTAAATTTGCGATACATGGGGCCTGACAATGGACAAAAAGTTGAAGCACCACTACTTGAGTAGTCAGCATGGCCACATTTGCCGCCAGTTTGGCTTGCTTGTCGAATTGCCCAACCAGGTGAATGAACGCTTTGAGCAGGTTGTCGTTGATTTGGCGAAACCGGTGGAAGCCAAAGCACAGCAGATACAGGCGTACCGTGGAGGCGTTCATACGACGCAGCTTGTAGACGGTGTAGAACTGGACCAGACCGGCGTAATACTTGATGTTCTCACCGGACAAGGCGGCATCGATCAGAAATGTTTGGGCGAAGGAATGGTCCCACACACTACTCTTGCTGAATGTGCGCTGACGAACAGATTGGCCTACCTACATTGGCGAAAATCTCACAATCAAATATTTGCCTGATTAGCAATGAACTTCAGCCACAACACGAATCGAGCCTTGCGAGTGCGGTCCACACTGCGCTGCTGCCACCAGCAGGCGTTGGGGCAGTGTCCTGAGATCGAACCTGCGATTAAACCGATAGGCAAATGCGCCAAGA
>DATCIC010000430.1:0-10232 GCA_036508025.1 Rhodoferax sp.
CGGCGGCGTTGCCGGGTTTGACGGCGGCGGTCACGCAGCACACCACATTCGCCTGCACGATGGTGAATCCGTTTGACGGCATGGAAATTGGTGAAGGGGTTCGTTTGAAAAAAATGACGCGAGAAGCTCCCTCTTACCTCACCTCCTGCGGACTCGCTTTGCGGAGATTCATGCAGTGATATTAATCAATCTACTGCCACACCGCGAAGTCGCGCGCAAACTTCGTAAAGACGTTTTCAATGTTAGTTTGGGGTTGGCCGCCCTTGCGGGCGGTTTGCTTGCCGGTATTATTTTTCTCGGGTTCCAGTCCCAGATTTCCGATCAACAAGGGCGAAATCAACTGCTGCAGACCGAGATCAAGCGTTTTGATGCCCAAATCAAGGACATCGCCGGTCTTGAATCTGAGATTACCGCCTTGCGAGCGCGCCAGCAAGCCGTTGAAGACTTGCAGGCCGACCGAAATTTGCCGGTCCATTTACTGACCGAACTGGTCAAGCAATTGCCCGATGGGGTCTACATCGTGAGCATGCGCCAGGACAACCAGACGGTAACCCTGCAAGGTGTCGCGCAGTCCAATGAGCGCGTGTCCGAACTGTTGCGTAATCTCGGCAACAACACACCCTGGTTTTCCAAGCCGGAGTTGATTGAAATTGTGGCGGGCTCGGTCACGCTCCCGCCCAAGGAACAGCGCCGCGTGGCCAATTTCACCATTCGTGTTCATTTGATGCGCGCCAGCGAAGCTGAAAAGTCGCGCGTTGCGGCAGGTACGGCAAACCCGGTGCCCGGTGCCGCAACTCCTGTCAAGAAATAGGCACAAGGCACCATGGCAAGCAAACTCGCATTGAATTTCGATTTTCCGGCCCTGCAGGAAAAGCTGTTGGGGCAATTTCGCAACCTCGATCCCAAAGACCCGTCCAACTGGCCGACGCTTCCGCGCTATCTGATGTTTGTCGCCATTTCCGTTCTGGTCGTGGTGATTCTTTGGTTTCTGTGGCTCAACACGTCTCAAGAAGAGTTGGCTACCGAGCAGGCCACCGAAGTCAAGCTGCGCGAAGAGTACAAAGTCAAGCTGGGCAAGGCGGTCAACCTCGATGCGCTGAAAAAGCAGCGTGAGCAGGTTCTGCAGTATGTAACGCAACTAGAGAAGCAACTCCCCAGCAAAGCCGAGATGGACGCTTTGCTGTCCGACATCAACCAGGCCGGCTTGGGGCGCAGCCTCCAGTTTGATCTGTTCCGCCCGGGACAAGTCTCTGTCAAGGATTACTATGCCGAGCTGCCGATCACATTGCGTGTCACCGGACGCTATCACGACATGGGTGCTTTTGCCTCAGACATTGCCAACCTGTCGCGCATCGTGACGCTGAACAACCTGACCATTTTGCCGGGCAAAGAGGGAACTTTGGCAATGGACGCCACGGCCAAGACCTTCCGTTATCTGGATGCCGATGAAGTGGCGGCGCAGCGCAAGGCAACTCCGAAAGCGGCCAAGAAATGATGCCTGTGCATAAACTCCTCCTCACGAGCGTGCTACTGGCGCTGGCTGCTTGCAGTGCCACTGGCGATGATGAATTGCATCAATGGATGGCTGATCAAAAGAGCCAGGCCCACCCCAAGGTTGCCCCCATTTCCGAGCCCAAGCAATTCAAGCCTGAAAGCTACACCCAAGTCACGGCGACAGAACCTTTCAGCATCCAGAAACTGACCCAGGCCCTCAAACGCGAGTCCACACAATCGGTCAGCAGCGGCGCCTTGATCGCCCCCGAATTGGCGCGCCGCCACGAAGCCCTGGAAGCCTTTCCCCTGGATGCCATGGCCTTGGTGGGCAGCTTGACCAAAGCGGGCCAGCCGGTCGCACTGGTCAAGGTCGACAATTTGCTGTACCAGGTAAAACCTGGCAACCATCTTGGACAAAACTATGGGCGCGTAACCAAAATCACCGAGACCGAAGTCACGCTACGTGAAATTGTGCAAGACGCAGCGGGCGAATGGATCGAGCGCCCCGCTACTTTGCAGCTGCAAGAGAAATCAAAATGAACAAGCAAAACTACTGGACGGCAAAGCACATGTGGCAACGGCTTTTACTGGCGGCGTGGCTCATGTCGCTGGCAATTGGCGCGCAGGCCCAGAGCGCGATTGAAGCGGTGTCGGGATCGATTCAAGGCGGCGTTGAGGTCGTCAGAATTGACTTGTCACAGCCGCTGGCGGCTGTCCCAACCGGTTTTCTAATCCAGTCCCCAGCCAGAATTGCGCTTGATTTTCCGGGCGTGACAAGCGCCATGGGCCGCTCCACCGTCGAGATCAATCAAGGCAATTTGAGGTCAGTCAGTGTGGTGCAGGCGGGGGATCGAACCCGCGTGGTACTGAACCTGAAGCAGGCAACCACCTACAAGGCCCAGTTGCAGGGCAAATCGCTTTTGGTTGTGTTGGATGCCGTGGCACTCGCGGCACCGGCAGCGTCTGCAGCCCCGGTTTTTGCAGAAAGCCACAGCCGCGACACCCTGCCGCTGAAAGACCTGGATTTCCGTCGCGGTGATGACGGCTCGGGCCGGATTGTGGTCTCGCTGCCCAGCAGCCAGGTCGGCGTCGATATTCGTCAGCAGGGCGCAACGCTGGTGGTCGAGTTCATGAAATCAAGCTTGCCGGAAGGGATGCGGCGGCGTCTGGACGTCGCTGACTTTGGCACCCCGGTGCAAACCGTAACCACCTTCGCTGTCGGCGACCGCGTGCGCATGGTGATTGAGCCCAAAGGACAATGGGTGCACAGTGCCTACCAGACTGACGACCAGTTTGTGGTGGAAGTCAAACCGGTGAAAGTGGACACCTCCAAATTGACGCAGGGGCCCGGCTACAGCGGGCAGAAACTGTCCCTCAACTTCCAGAATATCGAAGTGCGCTCGCTGTTGCAGGTGATTGCCGACTTCACCAATTTCAACATCATTACCTCGGACTCTGTCAATGGTTCCGTGACCCTGCGTCTGCAAGACGTACCCTGGGACCAGGCGCTCGATATCATTTTGCAGGCCAAGGGCCTGGGCATGCGCAAGACCGGCAACGTGCTCTGGATTGCCCCCAAGGATGAAATCAACGCGAAAGAAAAACTGGAGCTTGAATCCGTCGCCTCGCTGCAAAGTCTGGAGCCCTTGCGCACGCAGTCCTTCCAACTCAATTACACCAAGGCGGCAGAAGTTGCCGCCCAGCTGACCGCCTCCGGCGGCGGCACGGGCGCCAACAGCTCCCGCATGTTGAGCCCACGCGGCAGCACCATCTCGGAGGCCCGCACCAACCAGTTGTTTGTGACCGACATCCCGAGCAAACTCGAACAAGTGCAGCAATTGATTGCCAAACTCGATATCCCGGTGCGTCAGGTGTTAATTGAAGCACGCATTGTGGAGGCGTCGGACACCTTTGGTAAGTCGCTGGGCGTGAAACTGGGCGGCAACGACTTGCGCGCTCAAAAAGGCGGCGATGGTGGCTACCAGCTCACCGGGGACAATCGAGTGGCCTTCGGCACCAGCTACGGTAACGCAGTGGCGAGCAGTGGTGCCGGCGGTGTCGTCGACCTGACCAGCAATTTTGTGAACCTGCCAGCGGTCGGCCAGGGGGGCTACAACCCGGCGACGTTCGCGCTGTCAATTTTCAGCTCCGCGGCCAACCGTTTTCTCAATCTGGAACTATCGGCACTGGAAGCCGATGGCAAAGGCAAAGTGGTCTCAAGCCCGCGCGTGGTCACGGCGGACCAGATCAAGGCGCTGATTGAACAGGGCACTGAACTCCCCTACCAAATAGCCTCCTCCAGCGGCGCCACCGCCATTGCCTTCCGCAAAGCCAATTTGAAGTTGGAAGTCACGCCGCAAATCACCCCCGAAGGCAACATCATCCTGGACTTGGATGTGAACAAGGACACCGTTGGCCAGTCCACCGCTGCGGGCTTTGCGATAAATACAAAACATATCAAGACCCAGGTGCTGGTTGAAAACGGCGGGACCGTCGTCATCGGCGGCATTTTCGAATTGACCGAGAGCGACAATGAAACCAAGGTGCCATTCCTGGGCGATTTGCCCGGCGTTGGCAACTTGTTCAAGAGCCGCGGCCGGGTATCCAACAAGCAGGAAATGCTGGTCTTCATCACGCCCAAGGTGGTGGCGGACCGGGCTTCGCGCTGAGTTTTTCTATTGGTCACGAATTGCAGGAAGATGAATATGAAGTTATTGAAATATGTGGCGGGTCTGGCGGTTGCTGTGGCTCTGACGGCTTGCGGTGGGGGTGGGGGGAATCCGGGGACGCCCAGTGGATCACCTCTTGCGCCAGCCAGTTCGCCTGTGGTAACACCTGCACCGAATGCAAATGTTGCATCCATCATGATTAACGCAAGTTCAGGTGTATTGAATGCCGATGGAACTTCGTCGAAGACGTTCACTGTCTTCGCGTTAACCAGTGGAAACGCGTCAGTGTCGGGCGCGACAATTGACCTAGCAGCTACGAACGGGGTCATCCTAAGCGTTCCATCGGTCGTAACCACCGCAACAGGAGCCATAGTGACTATGACTGCGGTGTCCTCTGATCAGACGAACCGTATTTCTACGTTGACAGCCTCTTGTGCAGCGTGCACTGCCAGTCCGGCAACGAGTCAGGTAAATGTGGTGGGCGCAAGCATTGCCTTGAACAATTCCGGTGTGTCGTCACTGGTTGTTGGTGGTTCTAGTCCAACATTGAATGCCACGGTCAAGGACGTGTTTGGGGTGGCAATGGCAGGGGTAACCGTATCTTTTGCTGCAACCGACTCGGCAGTGCTTGGCTTGAGTGCCCCAACGGGTGTGACCAACGGTTCTGGTGTTGCGACAGTGACGGTTTCTGCGTTGGCGGCGGGAAGTGCGAGCATTAATGTGTCTGCGCTGGGTAATGCCAAGTCTCAGGCCTATGCCAGTGGTGTTGCGACGGCGGTATTAGCGGTAACTTCTCCTGCAAACAATGCCATCTTGGTCACGAATATTGCGAAGACCATAACTGTGTCAGCACCCGGGGCGTCTACGGTAACCTTCGCGACGACGCTGGGGACATTTAACGGGGCAACAAGCCAGATTGTTCCTGTGTCAGGAGGTATTGCGTCCGCCGATTTAATATCCTTGCAAGCAGGTACGGCATCAATCACCATGATTGACAACCTGTCTCCGCCTCGATCCGTGAACCTTACGTTGGTTGTTTCTCCGCCAGTGTCTGCAGTCAACAAAATTCTTCTGAGTTCAAGCCGGACTACATTACCGATTGCTACTGCTGGAAACCAGAGTTCGCTCACGTTAACAGCGCGCGCGGTGATGTTGATCAACAGTCAGACGGACCAGTCTGTGGCCAACGTCCCAATCGCGTTTTCCATGACAGGTGGGCCAGGGGCCGGTGAATTCCTGACGCCGGCGCTTGCCTATACCGATAGCGCGGGCTATGCGGTTGCAACGTTCACCGCAGGCACTGCTGCCTCCATTCCAAACGGAATCGTGATTTCGGCTAAGGTACAGGACTCCAACCCCGTCGTGCAGACCGGGACATCGCTATCTAGTAACGATGTGCAGCTGACTATTGGTGGTCAGGCATTGTCTGTTGCGTTTGGTCCGGCCTCAGTACTGGGGGAGAGTTCCGACAAGACTTTATATATTCAGGCCTATTCGGTACAGGTCACGGATGCCAATAACAACCCGGTGTCTGGCCAGGTCGTGACTTTGCGCATGCGGCCGGTGGCGTTCAGTTTGGGCGACGCCTGTACCTTTACTGCGACTTATTGCTCGGAAGACTGGAATGCCAATAATTCCCTGGAATCAGCCGTCGAAGATGGCGTGCGCATACCGACCACCGTCGCCACCGCGGGCACTTGTCCCCGCGTGCAGGCAGATATTTTGAAGGCCGCTGCTGTTCCAGCGGGGACCTCTGACGGAATTCTGACCCCAGCAAATTCGGATGGCGGAAGCGTACCTGCTACTGTGATTACCGATGCGAGCGGAATTGCAGCTTTCAATTTGACCTATTTGAAGGGGTCGGCCATTTGGATTATCAATAGGTTGACTGCAACGGTCAGTTCCAGCGGCACCGAAACCAGTAAATCAACCATTTTCCGTTTGGCTCCAACTGTTCCCGACGTGGGTCCGCCTTGCTCTCTTCCTGCTTCGCCTTATAGCTATTGAGGACTCGGTGCGTGATTGGCCTCATCGGCCTCCCCAACTCCGGCAAATCCACCGTCGGGCGACACCTCGCCCGACGGTTGCAACTCCCCTTCTTTGACTCCGAACATGTGATTGAGCAACAACTGGGCTGCTCTGTTTTTGTGCTCTGCTATGATATCTAGGAGTGATATCACAAAGGATCGTATGAAACGCACATTGGTTGGTTTATCGGATCAGGATTTTCAGGCGCTCGATACGCTGTCCGATATCAAGCGGGTGTCGCGTGCTGAACTCATTCGTCAGGCGGTGTCTCAATACCTTGAGAAATTCAAATCTGAACCACCAGCAGATGTTGCGTTTGGCCTGTGGGCCAACAAGAAAGAGGACGGCCTGGCCTACCAGGAGCGCTTGCGGGGAGAATGGTGAAGGCCCTTTTTGACACCAATATCCTGATTGACTACCTCAACGGAATGACCCAGGCCCAGGCAGAGTTGGCTCTTTACGCTGACAAAGCCATTTCCATCGTGACCTGGATGGAAATTCAGGTTGGAACACCGCCGGTCGATCAGGTGGCTGTAGATCGTTTTTTGCTTGGATTCACGGTATTGCCAGTGGACACACAGGTATCCATCAAGGCTGTTGCGCTGCGCAAATCGACAAAAATCAAACTACCTGATGCCATCATTTGGGCCACTGCGCTGGTCAACCAGCGCTTGCTGATTACCCGCAATAGCAAAGATTTTTCACCCTCGGCCCAAAGTGTGCGTGTCCCTTACATCATTTAGCATGATCGCCCTCATCGGCCTGCCCGGCTCCGGCAAATCCACCGTCGGGCGTCAACTCGCCCGACGGCTGCAACTCCCCTTCTTTGACTCCGACCATGTGATTGAGCAGCAGCTGGGCTGCTCAATCCGTGCGTATTTCGAGCGCGAGGGCGAAGACCGGTTCCGCGATATTGAAGAATCCGTCATCAACGAATTGACGCAAAAGCAGTCGGGTGTTATCTCAACCGGTGGCGGCGTTATTTTGCGTCCTGCCAACCGCCAGCATCTGCGCCAGCGCTGCCGCGTGGTGTACCTCAATTCCTCGCCCGACGAGTTGTTCCGGCGCCTGCGCCATGACGTGAACCGGCCGTTGCTGCAGGTCGCCGATCCGTTGGGTCGACTGCGCGATCTTTATGCCCTGCGCGATCCGCTCTACCGGGAAACCGCGCACTTCATCATCGAGACTGGGCGCCCGTCGGTCGCCACCCTGGTCAACATGATCGTGATGCAGCTGGAGCTGGCGGGTATGGCGCCAGAATAAGGTATTCAAGGGAGTTGTTCTACAATTTGTCTAACAAAATTATTTGGAGAGGCCCATGAACGCAGTCACCTCACGCGAGGTCATTCACAATTTTTCGGCGGTCGCAGCACGTGTCGCTGCAGGCGAAGAGATCACGGTGACCCGTTATGGCAAGCCTGTTCTTAAATTGGTTCAACTGCCCGCCAGCGAACTGAGCGAATCAGATCACGCGGCTTTGGTACTCAAAGCCCTGTCCTTTCGCATGACATCACCGTATGGCAAGGCGTTTGAACGCAGCGATGCCTACCAAGAGTGAATCTCTGTGGGCCGTGGATACCAATATCTTGGTCTATGCCACGGCGCCGGATGCACCGCCTGAAAAACAACGCAGGGCGCAAGAGCTGCTTGAACAGCTTTTTATCAGCCCGCAGGGATGCCTGCCGGGTCAAGTGCTGAGTGAGTATCTGGCGGTGGTGTTGCGCAAAAAAACCATGTCGCCTGCGCTGGCCTTGGAAACCGTGAGCGTGTGGGCGCAAGCGGTCAAGGTGCTTGGCGCTTCTGCCTCTGCTTACGAACAAGCTTGGCGTTTGGCTGGGACGCACCAGTACCAGGTTTGGGATGCATTGATCGTTTCTGTTTGCGCTGAGCATGGCATCAAAAAACTATTTTCCGAGGACGCTGGCTCAATGCACCAGCCCCTAGGCGTGCGTGTGATCAATCCTTTTTTGAAGACAACATCGACTTGATGACGGCACAACGCATGAGCGAACTCTAAACTCCCCCCATGAACGCCACCGACCTCCAAACCATTGCCATTGACCTTCCAGGGCGCAGCTACCACATCGCCATTCGCGGATCGCTGTTTGACAACCCATTGAGCTACGCCGAGTTGCCCGCCGCCAGTAGCGCGCTGATTGTGACCAACACCACGGTTGGGCCGCTTTATGCGCAGCGGCTGCAAAGCGCTTTACAGGGCAAGTTCAAGCAAATTCACACGGTGGTGCTGCCCGACGGCGAGGTGTTCAAGACCTGGCAGACGCTGAACCTGATTTTTGATGCCCTGCTCTCAAACGGCTGCGACCGCAAAACCATTTTGTTTGCGCTGGGCGGCGGCGTGGTGGGCGACATGACCGGTTTTGCCGCTGCCAGCTACATGCGCGGCGTGCCCTTTGTGCAGGTGCCCACGACGCTGCTGGCGCAGGTTGATTCGTCGGTGGGCGGCAAGACCGGCATCAACCATCCGCTGGGCAAAAACATGATTGGCGCCTTTTACCAGCCGCTCAAAGTAGTGTGTGATCTCGACACGCTCAAGACCCTGCCACCGCGTGAGCTCAGTGCCGGACTGGCCGAAGTCATCAAATACGGCCCGATTTCCGACTTGGCCTTTCTCGACTGGATCGAAGCCCATATCGACGCCCTGATGGCGCGCGAGCCACAGGCACTGGCGCATGCCGTCAAACGCAGTTGCGAAATCAAGGCCTGGTTGGTGGCGCAAGACGAACGCGATACGGGCCTGCGTGCCATCCTCAACTTTGGACACACCTTTGGCCACGCGATCGAGTCGGGGCTGGGCTATGGCGAGTGGTTGCACGGCGAGGCTGTGGGCTGCGGCATGGTGATGGCGGCGCATTTGTCGCAACGCCTGGGGTTGATTGATGCCGCGCTGGTGCAACGCTTGAGCGCCCTGATTGAAAAGGCCGGGCTCCCCATCAGGGGGCCGCAATTGTCAGCCACTGACAATGCCGGGCGCTACCTGGAACTGATGCGCCTGGACAAGAAATCCGAAGGCGGCGAGATCAAGTTTGTCGTCATCGATGGCCCTGGCAACGCCAGCGTGCGCGGTGCACCGGATGCGCTGGTGCGTGAAGTCATCAATTATTGCTGCGCTTGACAACTATTAAAAACGTAGCTGCTCACGCTTATTCGACGAGGGCTAGAGCCCGATTTGTTATAAATTTATGACACTCGCCTGTTACGCCTGCGACCCGGCCCAGTCGCGCGGTCGCCACTACCTCCAAGCCCCGGCCCCGACCCGCAGCGAATACCAGCGCGACCGTGACCGCATTGTGCACAGCACCGCTTTCAGGCGGCTGGTGTACAAGACGCAGGTGTTCGTCAACCACGAAGGCGACCTGTTTCGCACCCGCCTGACGCACTCGCTGGAAGTCGCGCAACTGGGGCGCTCGGTGGCCCGGTCTTTGCGGCTGAATGAAGACCTGGTCGAAGCCATTGCGCTGGCGCACGACCTCGGACACACGCCGTTTGGCCACGCCGGGCAGGACGAACTCAACGACTGCATGGCCAGCTTTGGCGGCTTTGAGCACAACCTGCAAAGCCTGCGCGTGGTCGATCAGCTGGAGGAGCGCTACCCGCAGTTTGACGGCCTGAACCTGACGTTCGAGACGCGCGAGGGCATCCTCAAACACTGCTCGCGCCTTAACGCGCAGGCGCTTGAAGTGAAGGAACCCGGTGGCGTGGGCCAGCGCTTCCTGGACGGCACCCAACCCAGCCTGGAGGCACAGCTGTGCAACCTGGCCGACGAGATTGCCTACAACGCGCACGACATTGACGACGGTGTGCGCTCGGGCCTGATCACACTGGAGCAGCTTGAAGAGGTGGCCCTGTTTGACGATTTCAGACGCGAGGCGCTGGCCGAGTACCCGCAGTTGCAAGATGCAGCGCAAGGTCGGCGCCTGCTCTATGAAGCGACCCGGCGCATGCTGACTGCGCAGGTGTATGACGTGATTGCCGCCACGACCGCCGCGCTGCGGGCGGCCGCGCCGGCCAGCGTGGCGGCGG
>DATCIC010000431.1:0-10403 GCA_036508025.1 Rhodoferax sp.
TGGCGGCATCGAAGCCGGTTGTGCGCACGGTGATGATCTTGATCGCATCGCTGCTTTGGACGGTTGCAACGGCGTTGCCGGCGTAGATCGGGCGTTCGAAGGTGTCGGGGCTGTCGATTTTCGTGATGTCCGATATCTGGCCGACGTCGAGCTTGGCGGCCAGGCGCGGGGCGATGTTCTTGCCCGATGCGGTGGCCGGGAACAGGATATGGCTGTAGTTCTTCGCAACAGTCAGTATCTGCGCCGTCATGTTCTCAGCCAGGCCATGGGCCAGGCCTTCGGCATCGGCGTGGAGGACCTTGCCCACACCGGCGATCTCGGCGGCGGCCTGGGCTGCCGACTGGCAATTGTGGCCCAGCACCATCACATGCACCATTTCATCCGTGGCCAGGGTCACGTGAGAGGCGGCCGTGACCGTGTTGAGGGTGGCGCCCTTGATGGACAGGTTGTCGTGTTCGGCAATTACCAATACTGTCATTTAGATCACCTTCGCTTCTGTCTTGAGTTTTGTCACCAGGGTGGAAACGTCTGGCACCTTGATGCCGGCGCTGCGTTTTGGGGGCTCCATGACCGTCAGGGTCTTGATGCCAGCAGCAACGTTGACGCCGAGGTCTTCGGGCTTGAACACGTCGAGTTGTTTCTTCTTAGACTTCATGATGTTGGGCAGGGTCACATAGCGCGGCTCGTTCAGGCGCAGGTCGGCCGTGACGATGGCCGGCAGGCAGACCAGGATCGTCTCCAGGCCGCCGTCGACTTCGCGCGTGACCTTAAGCTTGCCCTCTTGAGCTTCGAGCTTGCTGGCAAAGGTGGCTTGCGGCAGGTCGGTCAGCGCGGCGAGCATCTGACCGGTCTGGTTGCAGTCATCGTCAATGGCCTGTTTGCCCAGAATGACAAGACCCGGTTGCTCCTTGTCGATCAGGGCCTTAAGTAGTTTGGCAACGGTCAGAGGCTGCAGCTCAGCTGCGGTCTCGACCAGAATGGCGCGGTCGGCGCCGATGGCCATGGCGGTGCGCAGGGTTTCCTGACACTGGGGGACACCGCAAGAGACAACGATGACTTCGGTGGCAAAGCCTTTTTCTTTGAGACGCACGGCTTCTTCGACGGCGATTTCGTCAAAGGGGTTCATGCTCATCTTGACATTGGCGATGTCTACACCGCTACCGTCGGACTTCACGCGGACCTTCACGTTGTAGTCCACCACGCGCTTGACTGCGACTAGGATTTTCATTGCTTCAACTCCATATAGATGTTCGTGACGTTGCAGCTCAGGGGCACGGGCTTGACAAAGTGCGAGCGCACCGCGCTGATCAGGCCAATCAGGAACAGCAGGCAACTCACCATCAGGGGAAACAGCCCCGGGTCGGACCGGTTGAATTCACCTATCTGGTAATTCAGCGACCCAATGCCAAAGACCAGGGCAACGGCCATGAGGACCAGGCCCCTGACTAAATTCATGTTATTCATATTTCATTTATCTTACTTAGACCCTGTTCCGAATCGAACCACTTTGCACAATGCCTGTCTTGGTCTCACTTGGTGTTCCATGTTTGAATCATGATGAGAAGGTTTGGTTAAAGAAAGATTGCGAGAATTCATTTTAGGAAGCCACAGGGCTGCCTTGCGTGTGGAAACTACGCAAGGGGAACTACCTAGTCTGAGTTGAAAGTTCACAGCGAGTGAGTGATGATTCGTACGGCCTTCTGCTTCTGGAATAAGGATTTGCGAATTCATGTTTTCAACATTCTGTGATGTATTGTTGTAGATTGAGGTATTCAGGAACAAACTTGCTGAGTAAGTCAGAGCGAGGCAGTGCCAGCACCCTCCACGCGATCATCGGAATGAAACTCCGAAGCAATTAACTTGACAGTGTCGGAAACTGTCATGACGCCATGTACACCCGACACCGAATGGCCAGCACTCCAGAGGTCAGCCCAGCGCTGCAGAACCGGGCCTTGCGAGCCACCCCCAAAGCGGGCTCGGGCTTCCTGTACCGAAACGGTTTCATCCAGGCCCGCAGGATCGAGCCCGACCTTAACAACTGAAGGTCGCAAGAAGCTCGCGGGCAATCCGGTGAAGGCCCGAGTGAGCAGCACATCGTCGAGCGCGCTTTGCTCCAGCATCTGCTTGTAGGGGACGGACGCAAGACTTTCGTGGGTTGCGATGAAACGCGTTCCCATTGAACCCAGGTCGCATCCAAGTACCGTTGCTGCTCTGAGCGCAACCCCGTCCGAGAGGCCACCGGCCAGCACGATCGGTCCATCAAAGATATCTCTGATTGCGCGAACAAACGCGAATGGGTTGGCCCAACCTGTGTGGCCACCGGCACCCGCTGTCAACAGCACCAGACCATCGACGCCAGCCTCGATAGCGCGCTTCGCATGGTGCACAGAGGCGACATCTGCCAAAACCAAAGAACCGTTTTCATGAAGTATTGGAACGACCGCGGCGGGCGAGCCCACGCTCGTGATCACGAGCTCGACCTGATGCCGCGTAATGACGTCGATTTCGGCCTTCAGACGTGCCGGATCGCGACGCATGATGAGGTTCGGGCAATAAGGTGCATTGCGTCCCTTGGACGCAGCGGCTGATTCATCCAGAAGCGTTAACCAGGCGTCAAGCTCCTCAAGTGACGCGCAATTGGCAGTCGGAAATGCGCCGATGACGCCTTCTGCAATCGCAGCCAATACCAATTCAATGCCGGAAATTCGGAGCATGGGTGCGACGAGCAACGGCACCGCAAGGCGGCCCATGAATGGCAGGTGTTTCATTTTTGAAGCATTGAAGGGATTCGGCTAAAGCAGAGCATTGCTTCGGCGAGCAGTTCGGTGACGATTGTTTCCAAGGGTTCAATGGATTTGGCAAATGCAATGGCAGGTCCGAGCGACAACATACCGCGTTGCCAGTGCCCGCTGCCATAGCATTCCCGCGCACCATTTCCGCTGATCAGGTCGCCAAAAGCTTCATGATTTTTTGCTCCGGACTTTTCTATCAGATCAATTTGAGCTGCGGTGTCGTTGCGCAATACCCGCCACGTGTTACCGAGAGAATGCAGAAGTCGCACAGTAGAGTGCTCGTCGCACTTCAACAGATGCTCCTTGTAATCGCGATGTGCCCAAATCTCTTCACTAACGAGGAAGCGGCTACCAATCATCACGCCGTCCAACCCCTGAGCTAGAAACGCGGCTAGTTGTTGTCCTCTCCCGATGCCACCGCCAACGACCACTGGCACCCGCAATTGATCTATGGCAAGCGCAGCCATCAACATGGTCGGCAACTCGTTCGTACCTGGATGTCCGCCTTCCTCCATTCCGATCAGCGCAATCGCATCCGCGCCGGCTTTTTCTGCGGACACGGCATGTCGAATACTCGGCGCCTTGTGTATGACGATGGCGCCTGCATCATGTATTTTCCCGATCAACTCAGTGGGCGCATAGCCGGCGGTCTCGAAGTAACGCACACCCTCTTGCAATGCGATGTCCAGCGACTGATTCACAGCAACATTGGCATCGGGTCGTTTGGAGAGCGTCAGGTTGACGCCAAAAGCCTTTCCATTGGACAGCTCAGCGCAGAGACGAACCTCGTTTCGAAATTCTTCGTGCGACTCGAATGAGCGTGGCGTAATGAAGCCAACGCAACCGGCATTAGCAAGTGCGGCGACGTAGCGCGCGTCCGACAGCCACATGAGCCCACCGCCCAGGATGGGATGCTCAATGCCAAACAACTCCGTGATGCGCGTGCGAAACGACTGACTCATCGCGTCACGCCCGAAAGCTGTCCAGAATCGGCGCATTACCCAAGCCACCGGCGAGAACACCAGCCATCGGCACGGGATAGCGCGCGATAGGCAGGAACTCACCCCGCTCGAACTTGCTGCGCTCGGCAAACTGGGGTAATGATGCGACCTGTGACGGCTCAATCATGGGTGCGACCGGCACGTCATGGCGTCTGAGTAATTCGAAAACGTGTGCCGAGTCAAACGCAGCAATCACTTCGGCAAGTCGCGCATTGATTGCACTCGCTGCGGTTTTGCGGCCCCTGATCGTTCGATATGCCTCACCATCATACGGCCTCAGATCGACAGCATGGCAAAGGCGCAGCCAGAATTGATCTTCGAGGGCGGCGATCGATACATAGTGGCCGTCAGAGCAGCGGAAAGCACCATAGGCTGCCTTGACCAGAGAAGCCTCGCGTTGATCATTCAACTCCGTAGCACCTGCTTCCCGGAAGGCGCCGATGCGCGGGTTCATCCAGTGCAGGGCGCAGTCAGCCAGCGCAACATCCAAATACTGGCCGACGCCGGTCGTGTGGCGTTGCAACAAGGCAGCCATGGTGGATGACAGTGCGTACATGGCACCACACAGATCAGCTATCGGCAGGCCGAAACTTTGCGCTGGTGTTCCAGCCGGATCACCGGAGACGGCGAGCACGCCCGCTGCGGCCAGGTAGTTGATGTCGTGCCCAGGTAATTGCGCCCATGGCCCGCTTTGCCCATACCCGCTGAGTGAAACATAGACAAGCCGCGGGCAGGTTTCCTTCAAAGAAGCATAGTCCATCCCGAGGCGCGCCATGACACCTGGTCGGTAGGATTCGACCAGCACATCGGCCGATGCGATCAGCGCATGTACCTCTGTGCGCTTCGATTCATCTTTCAGATCGACCAGCAGGCTCTGTTTGCCGCGGTTCACTGCGTCGAAAACGCCAGGACCCATGCGGCGCACGTTATCGCCATACGGGGGCTTTTCGATCTTGATAACGCGAGCCCCGAGTTCAGCCAGGTTTTGTGTAAAAAAAGGCCCCGGCAGCAGTTCACTGAAATCAATGACGGTGATGCCAGCGAGAGGCGCTGACCCCACAGGCCGGGCTGCGCTCATAAAACCTCCGCGTTGTGCAGTCGTTCGATGATGACCGCGTCCAGCGGCATTGCGCCTTCACCAACTGCACCGACCCAAACAGGGTTCAGGTCCATCTCCTCGATCGTGTTCCTGTTTGCCATCACGAAGTTTGAAACATCGAGCAACAAAGACTCCAGTGCCGCTACATCGGCTGCTGGTCTGCCACGCGCGCCTGCGAGCAAAGGAAAACATTTCATTTCACGCACCATTTCAGACGCGCTCTGCGCTGTCAACGGTAGCATGCGGCGCGTCACGTCACGAAAGATTTCAACGTAGATTCCGCCTAGCCCGAAGGTCATGATATGGCCGAAAACCGGGTCACGTGTGATGCCGATCATCAACTCCACACCACCACGCGGCGCCATTTTTTCGATCAGCAAGCCATCGATGGTCGCATCTGGGCACTTGCTTGCAACCGACGCCATGATGCCTCGCCACGCTTCGCTCACTTGGGAAGCATCTTGGAGCCCTATCTGCACACCCCCAACATCCGACTTATGAACAATTTGACCGCTTGCAACTTTGGCAACCACGGGGTAGCCCATCTGATCCGCCAATCGACGGGCATCTTCAGCAGATGTGGCCAGCGCATTAGGCAAAAGTTTGATGCCCGCTTTGCTCAGGCGCGACTTGGCATCGATTTCAGACAAACTATGCGTGGCACCGGCGTTGAGCCCAGGTGCAAGGGCCGGGACCGCCACTGGAACCGACCCTACATGCTCGCGTTTCCAACGACCGTAGGCAACCCAACGCTTCACGGCCGTAATCGCCTTGCCAACTGATCTCGGTGGAGAGAAACCATGCTCCACCAGCAGACGATACCCTTCGCCGAGGCGGTCGCTCATCCAGATCGGAACAATCGGCAATGGGCTGCGCTTTTGCACATTGATGATGTTGCGCGCCATCCGGGTCGTGGTCTCACCGTAGTCGAGCGCGATTGGCACGATCACCAGGCCGATGTTGGTGTCGCTGGCGACGGCGCTGAGCGTCGTTTCGACCACGTTCACGTCGCTCAAGACCACGGTGGTGGTGTCGACCGGGTTGCCAATGGCGGCGTAATCTGGGAGGTTTTCTCGCAAAACCTGCGTCGTTTGCGCCGTGAAATCGGCGAGCTTGAGCCCGGCTGAGCCCACCGCGTCGGCAGTCAGTGCGGCGGTGCCGCCGGAGGAGCAATAGATGCCAATTGCATCTTGATTGCCCGGAAAGCCTCGTGCGAAGAGCCAGGCCGTATCGACCAGTTCGTCGATGTCGTCTACCTCGATGACTCCAAATTGTCGAAATACTGCGCTGTTGACATCAGCCGATCCGGTAAGCGATGCGGTGTGAGACTGTGCAGCACGCTGGCCGTATTCCGACTTTCCAACCTTCAATGCGATGACCGGTTTGCCATTGGCAGCAGCGCGCTGAACCGCAGCAACAAACTTTTGGCCGTCCTTGATCCCTTCAAGCAACGTCACGATCACTTTGATGTCGGGTGCGTCGGCCATGTAGTGAATGAAGTCGGCGACCTGCAGATCGACTTCGTTGCCTGTCGATGCCCACAGACCGATGCCGATGCCACGCTCCATCGCCTGCATCACGTTGCGCCCCAAACCGCCACCCTGCGTGGCTAGGCCGATCGGGCCCTTGATCAAATCGTACTGGAACGAAGGGGAAAAGGTCAGGCCGAGCCGCTGGTTCACATTGGTCAGACCGGGACAGTTGGGGCCATAGAGGCGCAGACCGCTGGCAGCGGCGATTTCTTTCATTCGTTGCTGTGCGCGCTCACCGGCTGCGCCCGCCTCACCGAAGCCCGAACTCAGAATGACCGCGAAACGAACACCCCGGGCTGCGCATTCTTCGATGACTGCAATGACGCCCGCAGCAGGCACCGCGACTACCGCAACGTCCGGTGTTGCAGGCAAGGCCGCAACGCTTGGCCAGCAGCGGCGTCCACGAATCTCGGACTTGCTTGAGTTGACCAGGTAGACCTCACCGGTAAACTGGGAATGGGTCAGTAGGTTGGTCAGAGTCCTCTCGCCAATACTGCCTTCGCGATCTGAGGCACCAACCAGCGCGATCGACTGGGGGTTGATCAGGCGCGAAAGATCCGTTGTCTTTGTCTTCATGGATATTCTCTTTTCTGATGAATTGAACGGTGCACCCAATCACACGATTGCGGAGATGCCGAGGATTTCGCGGCCGACGATGAGGGTTTGAACTTCGGTCGTGCCCTCCGGGATGGTTCCACCCCGGGTGTCTCGAAATATCCTTTCGATTGGGTAGTCAGTCGAATAGCCCAGGCCCCCATGCACCTGCAGCGCCATGCTGGCAACCTCGTGCGCCGCCTCAGTCGCATAAAGTTTTGCAATGGAACAGGCCATCCGCGCGTCTTGCTTCGAGTCAAGCGACGCGGCGGCCCGAAGACCGAGCGCCCTTGCTGCTTCCACCCGAATTGTCATATCCACGATAAGTTTCTGGACCAATTGGAAGTTGCCGATTGGTTTTCCGAACTGGGTGCGCGTGCGCGCGTAATCGATCGACAAGTCCAGCGCCGCCTGCGCCGCACCCACTGCGCCCATTGCGATGTTGACACGGGCGCCGTCCAGACCAGTCAGCATGCGCTTGAGCGCACTGCCTTCGCTGCCGATCAGGTTGGCGCGCGGCACCTTCACGTTGTCGAAATTGAGTTCTGCGGTTCCGGTGCTGCGCAGCACCATGGTATCGACGCGGCGAACTTCATACGGCGACACATCGCGCTCAACCAGGAAGGTGGAGAGTTGTCCCTGGCAGTCAGGGCTGAAGGTGCGTGCCACGACGATCACGAAGTCGGCGAATACACCATTAGTGATCCAAAGTTTGCGTCCATTGAGCACATAGTGGTCGTCTACGAGATCGGCACGCGTTTGAATCTGCGCGATGTTTGA
Source organism: Rhodoferax sp. (assembly GCA_036508025.1). Classification (GTDB taxonomy): domain Bacteria; phylum Pseudomonadota; class Gammaproteobacteria; order Burkholderiales; family Burkholderiaceae_C; genus Rhodoferax. The sequence continues at coordinate 7,799 of DATCIC010000431.1, forward strand.
ACCCGTTCCCGGTTCACTGATCGCGGTGCAGCACTTTCTCTCGCAAGCCAGCAAGGGCTTGAGGAAGCGCTCTTTCTGTTCGGGTGTCCCCTCGGCGGCAATCTTTTGGATCGAACCATTGGTGATGTTCAACATTGTGCGCAGTGATAGCCATGTATAGCCCGCTTCTTCCATCAGCATGGCCCATGTCATCTGGTCCATCCCCATTCCACCTTGCTCCTCCGGGAGTCGACCACCGATGTAGCCGAACTGGGCAAGCCCCTTCAGAATTTCAAAAGGGAAGGTCTTTTCGACATCGTGCTTTGACACCAGCGGTGCCACCTCGCTTTTCATGAAGCGGCGAATGGAGTCGCGTAGCATTTCCTGGTCGGCGTTAATTTGGTAGTACATGTTTGGGTTCTCCTAAAAAGATTGACAAAAAAGCAACGGCCCTTAGGCCCTTGCACGAGCGGCGCCGTTAAGTGGTGCCAATACTGCGTCGGGTTGAGCCTGAAATCGCATCGGGGAAAGGTCTAGGTCGGAATACCAGCGCCTGGACGTCCTGCAAGACTTTTAAATACAAATCGCGCTGAGGCCGAAGCCGGTCAGTTGGTCCTGCAATGGAAATTGCCAATGGTTCGTCACCCACCAGTCCAGCCACCGCAAGGGCGGAAAGACCTTGGCCGCCCTCGTTTTCCACCCAAATCCAGCCTTGCTCGCGTCCTTGTTCAATTTGTGCCTCCAGGACTTCAAGGTCGATGATCGAGCCGGGCGCGATCTGCTTGAGTGGCTTTAACCGCAACTGTCGTGCGGCCTCTTCGCGACTTCCTAGGGCCAGGACGGCCTTTCCAAGGGCAGAAACATGCAGACTCAGCTTGTCTCCTACGTCTTGCATGTAGCGCAGCGGGTGTCTCCCTTCCGTGAAGGCAATCACTTTCACCACGCCGCCTTCAATCCGGCCGCAGAGTCCCGTCTCACCGGTCTTGTCGCGTAGCAGTTCGCAAGCCTCCGAACCCACCACAAAAGTCGGGTCACTGGAAGAAATCTCCCTTGCCATCGCAAGCAGTCGTGCCGTTGGGTAGAAGCGCCTGCTGCGCGCGGTGCGCAACAGGTAGCCCATCTCATGCAGCGTGTGCAAAAGGTCCGAACAACTGCTCTCAGGCAGGTCCATCAGCCGTGCCAGTTCCGAATTCGATAATTCGCGTTTTTCTCGGGCGAATACTTCAAACAAGGCCATGGTTCTGGTTGCGGCAGGGACTAGCGTTGGCATTTATTCTCCGATATATCGTAGGTAATGACGAATACTAACGAATTTTTTGAGAAAAATTGCATATTCATCCGAATTGTGAATGCAAAAAATATTTAAACCATTGGGATTTACTCTCTTGCCAATTCACGACGCCTCGTGGTATATTACGATTGGTTGTATGAAAATTAAGACACACATAGGAGACAAAGCATGACGATGTTCCAAAAAATAGTGACTGGCCTAGTCGCTGCCACCGCGTTTATTTCCGCAGCGCATGCGGCAGATACATGGCCCAGCAGGCCCATTACGTTTGTGGTTCCATTCACGCCGGGCGGCATCACCGACAGCACCTCCAGGGTGCTTACCAAGCTTCTCAGTGCTCGACTTGGTCAACCCGTTATGGTGGAGAATCGACCAGGGGCTGGCGGGTCCATCGGCATTGAAGCCGCATCGCGCCAGCCACCAGATGGCTATACGATCATGTATGGAACCTCTGGCACACACGCGGCCAATCTGGCGCTGTACAAAAACGTGCGCTATGACCCGGTGACCGACTTTGTACCTGTGCATGGGTTATCCCAGACACCGCTCATACTGGTGATCAACCCGACGCGCCCGTTTAAAACAGTTCCGGAGTTGATTGCTTATGCCAAAGCAAATCCCGGGAGGCTCAACTTCGGCTCGGCCGGCCCGGGTACAGGAACGCACTTGACGGCGGAGTTGTTCCAAGTCGCTACTGGCACCAAGATGACCCATGTTCCATACAAAGGAAGCAGTCCGGCGCTGACTGACCTTATGGCAGGAAATCTGGACCTGATGTTTGATTACCCGGCCGTGGTGATGCCATTCACCAAAGCCGGCAAACTCCTGGCGCTGGCCGTCACATCCAAGACGCGGCTGGCGATCACCCCTGAACTCCCCACGGTTGTAGAACTCGGATTCCCCGGTGCGGAATTATCAGCATGGAGCGCAGTATTCGCCCCGGCAAAAACGCCGCCTTACATCGTCAAGAAAATCGGGGACGCGATTGCCAGCGCCATTGTCGACCCGGAGATGCTAGCGATAACTGAGAAATTCGGCGGCATCCCAAGCAGAGACCTTCGCGATGCAAAGCTCGGCGCGTTTGTCAAGTCGGAGGGGGTGCGTTGGCGCGAAATTGTTCGGGCCTCGGGTGCCAAGCTTGACTGACCTCTACTTCCAAATTTTTTAAGCAAAATATGACCACATCCTATACTGCGCTAAAGCCACTGAGACCGACCCTTTACCGTCTGGCGCAAGACGGCTGCTCGCTCGACTTTATTTATGTCCAATGCAGTGCCTGCGGTGGCCTCACCTTTCCGGCCAATGCGCCGGGTTGCATGCATTGTGGAGACCCGC
>DATCIC010000432.1:0-4070 GCA_036508025.1 Rhodoferax sp.
CGTTGGGCGCTGAATTAACCCTGCTACCCCGCACCCGGCCCACGCTGGATGAACTGAAAGACTTTCAATGAGCGCCCAACAGCTGCGCGTGACCACGCCTCAGGGTGATGCCGGTGAATTGAGCCACGAGCAGAACCAGTATTTGTTTGGCTACCAAACGGCCAATCCAGCGGCAGCCATCAGCCTGACCATGCCGGTGCGCAAAGCGCAATACGGTTATGCCACTTTGCATCCCATCTTCCAGATGAATTTGCCCGAGGGTTTTTTGCTTGAAGAGCTGCAAAACCGCCTGGCCAAAATCGTCAACCTGGAGCCCATGATGCTGCTAGCCCTGTCTGGAGGCCAGTCGCCCATTGGCCGCGTTGCCGTGCAGTCAGATTTTGTGAACCCCTTGGCCCGCCAACAGGGTCATGGCGAGCGCTTGAGCGAAATCCTGGCTTGGGACGGCACCGAAAATCTATTCACCGAACTGGTGGACAAGTACATCTACCGCACCGGCATCTCTGGCGTACAGCCCAAGGTGTTGGTGCCACAAGTGATGGAGCCCACGCAGTCCAAAGCCACGGTGTTCACGCCGGATCTGATCGTGAAAAGTGGCCGCGAGGAATACCCCGGCCTGGCGGCCAACGAGTTTCTTTGCATGAGTATTGCCAAGGAGTCAGGCTTGGTGGTGCCAGAGTTTCATTTGTCAAAAAACAAAGAGCTATTCGTCATGCAGCGATTCGACCGAACGCCTGACGGCACCGCCATCGGGTTTGAGGACATGGCGGTGCTGGCAGGATTTTCATCGCGCGAGAAATACAAGACCAGCTACACCCATGTGGCCAAATTGGTCGAGGCTTTTGCCTCTGGCCCCAATGTCACGCCCTCTTTGCAAGCGCTTTTCGATATGGTGGCGCTGTCGTGTGTGGTGGGCAATGGCGATGCGCATCTGAAGAATTTTGGCCTGCTCTACACCGACTCCACCACCAGCGACTGCCGCCTGGCACCGGCGTTTGATGTGGTGAACACCACGGCCTACATTCCAGAGGATGTGCTGGCACTGGACTTGTGCGGTCAAAAGTCGTTTTTCTCAGCCCGGCAAGGCTTATTGGACTTTGCCAAGGTCTGCCAGGTGGCGGACCCCTATGACCGGTTGCAGCGCTTGATCCTGACCGCAGAGTTTGTCATTGAACGTGAATCCGAGGTGGCAGAATCCATACCGCAGGTGGTTGCAGCGATTGAGCACTGCACGAACATGCTCAAAGAAGTTTTCTTTGACTAAGGGCATGAATGATAAGCGGCGTGGTTCATAACACGTCTATTTCGGGTAACACCGTCGTAGACTGAATCCACAGGGCGGTGACTCCGAAATCATGATCAAAGTGTTACCCATGTTTGAACCACGCCCCTTGGCGAACGTCAGGTCTGGAGAAATTTGTAGACCCGGATCGCAGCGTGAAGAGTCGTCCACGACAGGCCGCTTTGCGGTTGCCTAGTTTGAACCCAGTTTCTGCGGCCGACGACCTTTTGCCCAAGCTGCCGATTTTGACAGTCCCATGCCAAAGAGTCCGGAATCGTTACACCGGGCGGCTCTCTCGATTGGTGAGTTGGGGCAGCGAAAGTCGGCAGCCCGGGTCAATTCAGCGTCGGCGCCAACAGGGGTCCACATTGGCAGGCCAACGGAGAAACTATTTCGGGCTGCCCCCCGCTAACGCGACAAAACCCGGACTCCTCAATCTACGGCCTTACCCCTTTGCGTACAGTTCGCTGTATTCCGCTCGAACGACCTTCTTGTTGAGTTTTCCGACGCTGGTTTTCGGAATCTTGTCAACGAACAACACCTGGTCCGGCAACTGCCACTTGGCAAACGTCGTCGACAGGTGTTCCCACACCTGTTCCTTCGTCAATTGGTGCCCCTGCTTGAGCACCACCAGCGCCAGCGGTCGCTCCTCCCATCTGGGGTGCGCGACGCCCACCACGGTCGCCTCGGCTATTGACGGGTGACCCATCAGGGCATTTTCCATGTCGATCGACGAGATCCACTCTCCTCCGCTCTTGATCACGTCCTTGAGGCGGTCGGTCAACTTCAAGTAACCGTCGGTGTCGATCGTCCCGGCGTCGCCCGAGCGCCAGTAGCCGTCAACAAAGCGGTCCGCTGAATCGGGCATGTCGTGATAACTGCGGGTGATCCACGGACCGCGAACGCAGATCTCGCCGATCGACTTTCCGTCATGCGGCATTTCCTCGTCGTTGTCGCCCAGCAGCTTGAAATCCACGCCGGCGACCAGCAGGCCCTGCTTGCGCTTGAGGTTCCAGCGCTGCTCGTCGGAGAGACGCTTCTTCAGCGAAGGCTTGAGCCGATTGATCGAGATGATGGGCGTTGTCTCGGTGGCGCCGTAGGCGTGGATGATCTCGGCGCCGGTGATGCGGTGGAAACCGCTCATCAGCGACAGCGGCGGTTCGCTGGCGCCGCAGAGCATGCGAAGGCGGCTGAAGTCGGGCTTGACCGGCAGCGTCTCGATGTAATTGAGCATCGGCTGGAAGATCGCCGGCGCGCCGCAGGTCACGGTCACTCCCTCGGCGATGATCACATCCGTCAGCGGCGCCGTGTCCTCCACCATGTAGCGACCGGGCAGCACGATCTTGTTGGCGGTCAGCACCGCAGCCTGCGGCAGGCCCCAGCACTGGGCATGGAACATCGGCGTGAGCAGCATCGTGCAATCATCCAGGCCCATGCCGACATTCAACGCCAGCGAGGTCGAATGCAGGTAGATCGCCCGATGCGAGTAGTAGACCCCCTTGGGGCGCCCGGTGGTGCCGGTGGTGTAGCACGCACTGTAGGCCGAGCGCTCGTCGATCACCGGCCAGTCGATCCCGGGTTCGGCCGCTGCGAGCAGGTCCTCGTGGTGGTAGAGGGGTGACAGCGTCGTGCGAATCTCCGACAGTGGCTTGTCGGTCATCACAACCCAGCCCTTGACGCCCGGAACGTGGGGTGCTATCGCCTCGGCCACGGACAGCAGGGTCTCGTCAACCAGCACCAGTGAAGCCTGGCTGTGCCCAACCACGTAGCTCAGATCCTCGGTGCCCAGACGCAGGTTCATCTGCAACATCACGGCCCCGAGGCCGGGGATGGCAAAGTACAACTCGAAATGGCGCCGGCTGTTCCAGTCGAGGATCCCGACGCGGTCACCGGGGCCAACGCCCAGCTTGCGCAACGCGTTGGCACTGCGGCAGACGCGGGCATAACTGTCGCGGTAGTTGTAACGGTCCCAGCCGCCATCGGGGGTGCGGTAGACAATCTCCTGTTCGCCGTGCGTTCGCGCGGCGTGGCGGATCAGCGTCGTGGTGTTGAGTTGGAAGTCGTCGCCCATCGTGGATGGGCAGCCCCGGACCAGGTTCTGCGGGTCTGTGGTGGATGTCATCTTGTCATCTCCTGTTTTAGTGAATGGTGAGTGGTGAGTGGTGAAAAGCGCGGTGCGGGAGCCACCGCTATCGCCCCTTGTGCGTCGGTCTGATAGGTACCACGGGCACAGTGGTGGGGATGCGCTGCGGCCTCCGCCAAGCTCAGCACGGGCGCGAAGCAGACGTCGCTGCCTTCTAGCAATTCGCACCAGTGCGCGCGCGGCTGGCTATGGAGCAACTCCTCCATGCGCATCTTCAGCGCTGGCCAGGTGGCCTTGTCGTATTGTGCCTTCGGGTCGACGTCCTCCAGGCCCAATCGCGACAGCAGCAGCGCGTAGAACTGTGGCTCGATCGGCGCGAGGGTGACGAAAGCGCCGTCCGCGCAGGTAAAGGTGTCATAGAACGGCGAGTCGTGAAACGGGCTTGGTTCGCTGCCGTCGATCTGCCCGCCAGTGCGTATCCACTGCACCAGCGATGCCGAGCATCGCGACGATGTCGACAATGGCCGCGTCGACGACGCGCCCCGGCCCACCGCCGCGCACGTCGACCAGCGCACTGGTGACGCCGAAAGCCAGACCGAGTGCGCCCGCGGCGTCGCCGACGACGGTCGGCGGAACTATCGGCGGGTGGTCGTCACGAGCGGCCAGCGAAAGCAGGCCGGTCAGCGCAACGTAGTTCAGGTCGTG
>DATCIC010000433.1:0-8243 GCA_036508025.1 Rhodoferax sp.
CAAGCCTTGTCGGAGATATTTGAGCGCCACGTCAAGGCCCGCATCATCAGCGAAGGCATTTGCCTGCCCGATGTGCCGGAGGCTGTGATTGCCCGTTATCCGCGCATCGCGGCCGGCATTGCAGCCCTGCGCGCAGCGGGCTTTGGCATTCTGGTCAAAGATGCTTCGCTGGGCGGCCAATACCCGGTGATGAATGTGACGCTGTTGCACCCCGAAGACCAGGGTTGCTTTGCCAGTTTTGGCGCGCATCCGCGCTTTGAAATTGCGCTGGAGCGGGCGTTGACCGAGCTGCTACAAGGTCGGGCGCTCGATTCGTTGGCGGGCTTTCCGGCACCAGGCCTTGATCTGGAAGAAGTAGCCAGCTCGACCAACATCGAAATCCATTTCGTCGATTCCAGCGGTGTCATTCACTGGAAGTTCCTGGGCGATGTGCCCGACTACGTGTTTGTGGACTGGAACTTCAGCAGCACCACGGCCGAGGATTACGCCTGGGCGGTGGATCGCATTCACAAGGACAAGGGCGAGATCTACATCGCCGACTTCACCCACCTGGGCGTCTATGCCTGCCGCATTCTGGTGCCGAGCATGTCCGAAATCTACCCGGTCGACGACCTGGCGTTTGAGAACAACAGCGTGGCCAACAGCATCCGTGAAGCGATTTTGAATCTACCCGATCTCGACGACGAAGAATGTTCAGACCTGCTCGATACGCTCAACGAGTCGGCGCTGGCCGATCAGCGCCCGGTGGCCGGGGTGATCGGACTGGCAGCCGATGCCGGTTCTTTCTGGAGCGACTTGCGCGTGGGCGAGCTCAAGACCCTGCTGGCGCTGGCCATTGGCGATGAAGCGGCCACGCTGGAGGGCTGTGACTGGATCAAGCACTTTGCACAACTCAACCCGCAGCGGCGCGCGGTTTATGCCTGCATCGAGAGCATCATCAATCTGGCCGAGATGGGCGACAGTGGACCGTATCTGGACGCCTTGCGCCAGTTGTACGGTGCCGGGGCCGTGACGCAGGCGCACGCGCTCATCATGCAGACCGACCGCTTCATGGGTTTGAATGCGCCTGGCCTGGCACTGGAGGGCTGTGAAATGCACCACAAGCTGTTGGCGGCCTATGACAAGGTCCGTGCGAGCCATGTGTGATGGCAACAGGGCGCAGCCAGGCCTGACAAACGACTGAGTCTCGCGTGAGTCTGCATCCCGACTGGCTGGTGCCCCGTTGGCCCGCCCCTGGCAATGTGCGTGCGATCTGCAGCACGCGTGCCGGTGGCCAGTCGGTGGCATCGTATGACGCGTTCAATCTGGGCGATCATGTGGGCGACGACCCGGTGGCTGTTCGGGCCAATCGCCTCAAACTGGAACAGGCGCTGGGCGCGCGGCCGGTTTTCTTGTCGCAGGTGCATGGCGCGCAGGTCGAACAAGTCTCAGTCGATACCGCACATGGCACTCAGGCCGATGGCTGCCTCACGGCTCAGCCCGGCGTGGCCTGCACCATCATGGTGGCCGATTGCCTGCCGGTGCTCTTGACCAACGCGCAGGGCAGTCTGGTGGCGGCGGCGCATGCCGGTTGGCGTGGCTTGGCCGGGCAGGGCGGGCGCGGCATTCTTGACCAGGTTATAGAGTCTTTTAGGGCTCTAGCCCCCGTGGATACAGCGCATACAGCTACTAAAATAATAGCATGGTTGGGCCCTTGCATTGGACCCCAGGCGTTTGAGGTCGGACGCGATGTGCGTGATGCCTTTGTGGCGCAGGATAGGGAAGCGCGGGCAATGTTCAGGCCGCATGGCGACGGCAAATGGCTGGCCGATTTGCAGGGCCTGGCTCGCTTGCGGCTGCGTGCCCTGGGTGTGACCGAAATCTACGGCAACGACGGCACAAGCCCATGGTGTACGGTCAGCCAAACGTCAAGGTTCTTTTCGCACCGGCGTGACCGCATCAGCGGCCGCATGGCCGCCTGCATCTGGTTGGACTGACGCCGAGTTGGCCGTCGAGTTGGCCAACTCTGCGGCCTCTCTGGCCCGGATGGCCCGGCGTCGGGACGGTGCGCCCATCAGGTAAACCACCAGGGCCACCGGAACCAGCCCATACAACACGAAGGTGATGAGCGCGCCCAGCAGCGTGCCCTTTGAATGGGTGGCTTCTGCCACCGCCATCATGAGCGCAACATACAACCAGGCAAGGGGCACGATGTACATAGATGAGTCAGTTAGTATCGGTTTGGCAGATTCCAGACGGGCGAGTGCAGGATACTAAACGGTTCGCCAAAATGAATGATAGAGAGGACAGCACATGACGCAGGATATTCCTGAGATTCTGACGATCAGTTTTGCGCCCGAGAAATTGCAGGAACTGCAACAGCAGTACCTCAAGGAGGCGGCCAGCCTCTGGGACCAAAGCCTGCACGGCACCAGCCAGCCCAAGGATCGGCGCTTTGCCGACAAGGCGTGGGAAAACAATTCGATGGCGGCTTTTTCGGCGGCGGCTTACCTGCTCAACACCCGTACCCTGATGAGTCTGGCCGATGCCGTGCAAGCCGATGCCAAGACCCGCGCCCGCATCCGCTTCGCCGTTGAACAGTTGACCGCGGCGGCCGCGCCGAGCAACTTTTTGGCCTTCAATGCCGAGGCGCAACAAAAGGTGATCGAGTCCCAGGGCGAGAGCATTGCCAAGGGCGTGACCAACCTGATTCACGACCTGCGCCAGGGCCATGTGTCCATGACCGATGAGAGTATTTTTGAAGTCGGTAAAAACGTGGCCACCACCGAGGGTGCGGTGGTGTTCGAGAACGAGTTGTTCCAGTTGATCGAGTACAAGCCGCTGACCGACAAGGTCTTTGAAAAGCCATTCCTGCTGGTGCCGCCCTGCATCAACAAGTTTTATATTTTGGATCTGCAGCCGGATAACTCGCTCATCCGCTACGCCGTGGCGCAAGGCAACCGGACCTTTGTGGTGAGCTGGCGCAACCCGGACCCCTCGCTGGGGCACAAAACCTGGGACGACTACATTGAAGACGCCGTGATCAAAGCCATCACGGTCACGCAGGACATCACCGGGGCGAAGAGCATCAACGCGCTGGGCTTTTGTGTTGGCGGCACCATGCTGGGCACGGCACTGGCGGTGCTGGCGGCACGCGGCCAAAAGCCGGTCGCCAGCGCCACCTTTCTCACGTCCTTGCTGGATTTCACCGACACCGGCATTCTGGACGTCTTCATCGACGAGGCGTTTGTCAAATACCGGGAACAGGAGATGGGCCAGGGCGGCTTGATGAAAGGGAAAGACCTGTCAAGCACCTTCAGTTTCTTGCGCCCCAACGACCTGGTGTGGAACTACGTGGTGGGCAACTACCTCAAGGGTGAAACCCCGCCGCCGTTTGACCTGCTGTACTGGAACAGTGATTCCACCAACCTGCCGGGGCCGTACTACGCCTGGTACTTGCGCAATACCTACCTGGAAAACAAGCTGGTCAAGGCCGGCAAGGCTGTGGTCTGTGGTGAAAAGGTCGATCTGGGCCTGGTGGACATGCCGGTCTATATTTATGGCTCGCGTGAGGACCACATCGTGCCGATTGGCGGCGCTTACGCATCGACTCAGGTTTTGCCCGGTAAAAAGCGCTTTGTGATGGGGGCCTCCGGCCACATTGCGGGCGTGATCAACCCACCGGCCAAGAACAAACGCAGCCACTGGTTACGCGCTGACGGCAAGTTGCCCAAAGCTCACGCCGAATGGCTGGCCGGGGCGACGGAGCAGCCGGGTAGCTGGTGGACGGATTGGTCACAGTGGCTCGCCGGCCATGCCGGCAAGCAGATTCCCGCGCCCAAGACGTATGGCAAAGGCAAATACAAGGCCATCGAAGCAGCCCCCGGCCGCTACGTCAAGGCCAAGGCATGATTTTTCACGTTTTTTATTAAGCAATTTTTTATACTTCAGGAGACAAAGATGGAAGACGTCGTTATCGTTTCGGCAGCACGCACGGCTGTGGGCAAATTTGGCGGCACCCTGGCCAAAACGCCAGCGCCCGAACTCGGAGCAGCCGTCATCAAAGCTTTGCTGGCGCGCACGGGCTTGAGCGCTGATCAGATTGGTGAAGTTATTTTGGGCCAGGTGCTGACAGCTGGCTCGGGTCAAAACCCGGCCCGCCAGGCGCTCATCAAGAGTGGCTTGCTGATCGAAACCCCGGCACTGACCGTGAATTGCGTCTGTGGCTCCGGCCTGAAGGCTGTGATGCTGGCCGCGCAAGCGGTGGCTTACGGCGACAGCGACATTGTGATTGCGGGTGGTCAGGAGAATATGAGCGCGTCACCCCATGTGTTGCTCGGCTCGCGTGATGGTCAGCGCATGGGCGATTGGAAGATGATCGACTCCATGATCGTCGACGGCTTGTGGGACGTCTACAACCAGGTCCACATGGGTATCACGGCTGAAAACGTCAACAAAAAATACGGCATCACGCGCGAAATGCAGGATGCGCTGGCATTGGGTAGCCAGCAAAAGGCCGCCGCTGCGCAAGACGCTGGCAAGTTCAAGGACGAAATCGTGCCGATCAGCATTGCCCAGAAGAAGGGCGATTCGATTGTCTTTGACACCGATGAGTTCTTGAACCGCAAGACCAATGCGGCCGCTCTGGCCGGCCTGCGTCCCGCCTTTGACAAGGCCGGCAGCGTCACTGCCGGCAATGCCTCCGGTATCAACGATGGCGCTGCAGCCGTGATGGTAATGACGGCCAGGAAAGCCGCCGCTCTGGGACTCAAGCCACTGGGCCGTATCGCCAGCTTTGCGACCTCCGGTGTGGACCCCGCCCTGATGGGCATGGGTCCGGTGCCTGCGTCTCAAAAAGCGCTGGCGCGGGCGGGCTGGAAGGCCGCCGACCTTGATCTGATGGAAATCAACGAAGCGTTTGCAGCGCAGGCTTGTGCTGTCAATCAGCAAATGGGTTGGGACACGTCCAAACTCAACGTCAATGGGGGTGCCATTGCCATTGGGCATCCGGTGGGTGCATCCGGTTGCCGTATTCTGGTCACGCTGCTGCATGAAATGCAGCGCCGTGATGCCAGGAAAGGCATTGCTTCTCTGTGCATCGGTGGTGGCATGGGCGTGGCGCTGACAATCGAGCGTTAAGGGAGCGCGGGCGCTGCTGGAGTTTCTGCCCTGTGCGGTGCTCACGTTAGTGTTTTCCGCAATGCGACGGGCGGGATTGGCCGCTATAGTATTTCGTGCGGGTACAAGTCGATTCGTTCAATTACAGGAGGAAAAATATGAGTCAAAAAGTAGCCTATGTCACGGGGGGCATGGGGGGCATCGGTACTGCCATTTGCCAGCGTTTGCACAAAGAGGGCTTCAAGGTCATTGCAGGCTGCGGCCCGACACGTGACCACGTGAAATGGCTGACCGAACAGCAGGCACTGGGCTTTACGTTCTATGCCTCCGTCGGCAACGTCGGCAATTGGGCTTCCACCGTCGAAGCCTTTACCAAGGCCAAGGCTGAGCACGGCAGCATTGATGTGCTGGTGAACAATGCCGGCATCACGCGCGACCGTATGTTCGTCAAGATGACACGTGATGACTGGGATGCGGTGATTGAAACCAACCTGAACTCCATGTTCAACGTCACCAAGCAAGTGGTGGCCGACATGGCGGAAAAAGGCTGGGGCCGCATCATCAATATTTCGTCTGTGAATGGTGCCAAAGGTCAGGCTGGCCAGACCAATTATTCAGCCGCCAAGGCTGGCATGCACGGCTTCACCATGGCGCTGGCGCAAGAACTGGCCACCAAGGGCGTGACGGTCAATACCGTGAGCCCGGGCTACATCGGGACCGACATGGTCAAAGTCATCCGTCAGGACGTGCTCGACAAGATCATTGCCACGGTGCCCATCAAGCGCCTGGGCGAGCCGAGCGAAATTGCCTCCATCATTGCCTGGATTGCCTCTGACGAGGGTGGCTACTCAACCGGCGCCGATTTCTCGGTGAACGGCGGCCTGCACATGGGCTAATGCGGTCAACGCAGGCCAGCGCCGCTGGCCTGGTCAGCGCGTTCAATCAGCTCAATCTTGTAGCCATCGGGATCGGTGACAAAGGCAATCACCGTCGTGCCGCCTTTGACGGGTCCGGCCTCACGCGTGACCTGGCCGCCCGCCGCTCTGATTTGATCGCAGGCGCGCAAGCAGTCGGGTACAGCCAGTGCCAGGTGGCCAAACGCGCTGCCCATGTCGTACGAATCCACCCCCCAGTTGTAGGTGAGCTCAATCTCGGCGTGCTCCGGGTTGCTGCCGAAGCCGACGAAGGCCAAGGAGTATTTGTACTCGGGGTTTTCCGAGGTGCGCAGCAGTTTCATGCCGAGAACCTGGGTGTAGAAGTCAATCGAGCGTTGAAGGTTGCCAACGCGCAGCATGGTGTGTAGAAATCTCATGTTTTGGATTATGGTGCAAGTTCAAACAGATACCCGTGGCGCTCCCTTTATTCCCTGCGTCGGGAAATATTTATCGGTGATTGGTCTTCATCGCCCGCTCCACCTCACGTTTGCCTTCACGGTCCTTGATGGTGTCGCGCTTGTCGTGCTCGGCCTTGCCCTTGGCCAGCGCAATTTCGCATTTGATCTTGCCGGCTTTCCAATGCAGGTTCAGCGGCACCAGGGTGTAACCTTTTTGCTCGACCTTGCCAATCAAACGCTTGATTTCTTCCTTGTGCATCAGGAGTTTTTTGGTGCGCTGCTTGTCCGGACTGATATGGGTCGAGGCGGTGCCCAGCGGGTTGATCTGCAGACCGAGGACAAACAACTCACCATTGCGAATGACCACGTAACCGTCGGTGATCTGGACCTTGCCTTCGCGCAGCGACTTGACCTCCCAGCCTTCGAGCACCAGCCCCGCTTCAAAGCGCTCTTCGAAAAAATAGTTGTAGGCCGCCTTCTTGTTGTCGGCAATGCGGGAGGCGGTGTCAGGTTTCTTGGCCATAAAGTAAAAATCAGGTGGTAATCAGGGGGCAGGGCCGGTCAATTATTGACTGCGGGCGCGTGCCATTTCTTGCGCCACTTCCTGGCCCAGTTCAATCACGGCCATGGCATAGTAGCTGCTCCAGTTGTAGCGCGTGATGGCATAGAAGTTATCCGTACCAGCCACATAGCTGGGGGGCGCATCGCCATTTTGCAACTCCACCAGCGCCAGCTTCCCCGGATGCTGCAAGGCGGCGCCTTCAAGCACGGCGCCGTGGGCCACAAAGCTTTCGACGCTGAAGGTGGGCAGGATGTCGGGTGCCAGCAGCGCGGGCAGGTTCAGCGTTGCGCTATCAAAACGCACAGCGTAATGGGTCGGCAGGCCGGGTTGCCAGTTGAAGGCCTTGAAATAGTTGGCGACCGAACCAATGGCATCGGCCGCGCTGTTGAACAGGTCCACCCGGTCGTCGCCGTCAAAGTCAATCGCGTACTTCACCCAGCTCGACGGCATGAATTGCGCCATGCCCATGGCCCCGGCAAAGCTGCCCAGGGGTGTCAACGGGTCGACACCGGTGCGGTGGGTTAGGCTCAAGAACTGTTCCAGCTCGGCCTTGAAGAACTCGCTGCGGGCTGCCGCGCGGGGGTGGCTGGCCGGAAAATCAAAAGCCAGTGTCGTCAAAGCGTCGATGACCCGAAAGTTGCCCATCTGCTGACCATAAATAGTCTCCACCCCGAGGATGCCGACGATGATCTCGGCGGGCACGCCGGTCTGCTCTTGCGCACGCGTCAGCATTTGCTGGTTGTCTTGCCAGAATTTCACCCCGGCCTTGATGCGCATCGGGTCGATGAAACGGCTGCGGTAAACCTGCCAGTTTTTAGACGTTCCCGTCGGCGGTGGCTGGATGTATTTGGCCACTTGCGGCAAGTAGCGGGCCTGTCCAATGGCCTGGCGCACCCAGTCAGGCGGCAGATCGCGGCGCGCGGCGATGTCATCGGCGGCCAGCATGGCGTCAGCGCGCTGCGCGTAGATTGGTCCGGGCAGCCCGGGCTGCCTGCTGGCCGCTTCGCTGAGGGCCAGGCGGCGGTGGCGGACGGCCCGCTTCGCGGGCTTCGTCTTGTGCGCCGTCTTGACAATTTTTGCCGTCGGCGCAGCGGTCAGGATAATCGTTGCATGTTTTGCATCATTTAGAGCTCTAGCCCCCGTGGATAGGGTGTATATAGCTATGAAAAATGTAGTATAAAAAAATAACTTTGAAGTCACGTGGGCCAGTGCAGTTGTTTGAATTCGCTCTGCAGTGTAGCGAGGCGGTCG
>DATCIC010000434.1:0-3657 GCA_036508025.1 Rhodoferax sp.
GACTCAGCGCGGTGCCAGGCGAATCGCGCCATCAAGGCGGATCACTTCGCCGTTGAGCATGTCATTCTCGAAAATATGCTGTGCCAGTTTGGCGTAGTCCTGCGGCGTGCCCAGCCGTGAGGGAAAGGGCACGCTGGCGGCCAGCGAGTCCTGCACCTCCTGGGGCATGCCGAACATCATGGGCGTGCCGAAAATACCGGGTGCAATGGTCATGTTGCGAATACCGTTGCGTGCCAGGTCGCGCGCAATCGGCAGTGTCATGCCGACGATGCCGCCTTTAGATGCGCTGTAGGCGGCCTGGCCGATCTGGCCGTCATAGGCGGCGACGGAGGCGGTGGAGATCATCACGCCGCGTTCGCCGGTGGCTTCTGGTTCGTTCTTGCACATGGCGTCAGCCGCCAGGCGAATCATGTTGAAGCTGCCGATCAGATTGACAGTGATGCACTTGGTGAACACGCCGAGGTTGTGCGCGCCATTCTTGTTCACGGTCTTCTCGGCCGGGGCAATGCCGGCGCAGTTGACCAGGCCCATGAGCTTGCCCATGGAGACGGCTTTGGCGACCACGGCCTGGCCATCGGCTTCCTGGCTGACATCGCATTTGACGAAAGAACCGCCAATATCTTTGGCAATGGCTTCGCCTTTTTCAACCTGCATATCGGCGATGACCACCTTGCCGCCCTTGGCCGCCAGCATGCGGGCCGCGCCCTCACCCAAACCTGAGGCGCCACCGGTGACGATGAAAACCTTACCTGCGATGTCCATGTGAATCTCCTTGCAATTGACGTTAACGTAAACGTCAATTATGACGCATCGACATCTGCATCAATTAGAAGGTGTTCTTGATCAGGGCTGCGGCCTGTTTCACCAGCTTGGGGCCGTGGTAGATCAAACCGGTATAGATTTGCACCAGATCAGCGCCAGCCCTGATTTTGCTCACGGCGTCATCGGCACTCATCACGCCGCCGACGCCAATGATGGGAAAGCCCGGGCCCAAAGCGGCGCGCAACTGTCCGATGACGCGGTTGCTCATGGCCAGCACCGGTGCCCCCGACAGGCCGCCAGTTTCATCGGCGTGAGTCAGGCCTTTGACGGCGTCCCGGCTGAGCGTGGTGTTGGTCGCGATCACGCCGTCCATGCCATGGCGCTTCAAGGTGGCTGCAATCACGTCCACTTGCGACGCATCCAGGTCGGGTGCAATCTTGACAAAGATGGGGGTCTGCTTGCCATGTTGCGCGGCGAGAAGCTGGCGCCGTTGCGCAATGGCACCCAGCAAACTGTCGAGCGCTTCATCGCTTTGCAGCGAGCGCAGGTTCCTGGTATTGGGGCTCGAAATGTTGACGGCGACGTAGTCCGCATATGGGTAGACACCGTCCAGGCAGGTCAGATAATCGTCGGTGGCACGCTCCATCGGCGTGGCGGCGTTCTTGCCAATGTTCAAGCCCAGCACCATCGGGGGCGGCGTTTTTTGGTTTTTTGGGTTTTGACGCTGGCGATAAAGCGCTGAATTTTTCACGTTCGCGACAAAGCTGGCCAGCCCCTCGTTGTTAAACCCGAAGCGGTTGATCAGCGCCTGCGCCTGGGGCAAGCGAAACAGGCGCGGTTTGGGGTTGCCCGGCTGGGCCAGCGGCGTGACGGTGCCGACCTCGACAAAACCGAAACCCATGGCGCCCAGACCGTCAATGCAGCGGGCATTTTTGTCCAGCCCGGCGGCCAGCCCAACCCGGTTCGGAAAAGTCAGGCCGGCCAGCGTGATCGGGTCATTCACCCGGCTGGTGCAATAGGCCAGCCGCAAAGGAGTCCCTTGGGTAAGCGCCAACGCACGCACGGTCAACTCATGGGCCGTCTCCGGGTCCAGGCTAAATAAAAAAGGGCGGGCGAGGGCATAAGGGATGAGAGCCATTGGATAATTCCTGCATCGTATTTTTTAACTGACCTGATTTTCCCCGATGACAAACCCTATTTCCCAAACTGCTGGCGCGCTTTCGCAAGATGAACTCAAAACCCTGGTTGGCCAAGCTGCGCTGCAGTACGTGGCGCCGGGCGAAATCGTTGGCGTTGGTACCGGTTCTACCGTGAATAAATTCATCGATGCCCTGGCCAGCATAAGACATCTGATCAAGGGCGCGGTCTCCAGTTCTGAAGCCAGCACCCTGCGTCTGAAGGCCTTGGGCATTCCTGTTTTTGATGCCAATGAGGTGGGCGAGTTATCGGTTTATATCGATGGTGCCGATGAGATCGACGGCCACGGCAACATGATCAAAGGCGGTGGGGCAGCGCTGACGCGCGAGAAGATTGTGGCGGCACTCGCCAACCAATTCGTCTGCATCGCCGATGAATCCAAGCTGGTTCAGACCCTGGGCCGCTTTCCCTTGCCGGTCGAAATCATTCCGATGGCGGCGCAGCGCATCACGCAGCAGTTTGCCGCGCTCGGGGGCCGGTCGCAGGTGCGTCTCAAAGGCGATCAGCCGCTGGTGACGGACAACGGTCAGATTCTCCTGGACGTGACCGGATTACAGATAAGCGACCCGCTGGCCTTCGAGACGCTGGTCAGTCAGTGGCCGGGGGTGGTGACGGTGGGTGTTTTTGCCTTTCAAAAGGCCCAGGTATGCCTCTTGGGCACGGCCCAAGGGGTCAAGACATTGACCTTCTGATGCTTTGCGGGACAGATCTTTAGCTCTGTCCTCAACTGGTCAAGAATTAAAACTTGATGCCCGCCGGATTGGAGGGCTTGTCCACCGGCGTCTGGCTTGGCTCTGGCGACTTAGGCTGATTCTGATTCTGATTCTCTTCAGCTTTGGCAGCGGGCGCCGGTTGTTGGACCACCACCAAAGGCGTTTTGGCCGGATTGCGGTAGGCAGTGGGCAGCACTGATGCCTTGGGATAAGCTGCAGCATCCAGAAATTGCGTCCACTCCGAATCAGAGAAGCCCTTGATTTGTTGGCCGCCAATGGTCAAAAAAGGCAGCGAGTTCGCATCACTGATGCGTTGCAGTGCATCGCTATCTTCGGCCGTATTGACGGTTTTTTCGGTGAAGGGAATGCCGCGACTGCTGAGCAGCGCGCGACCCGATTCACAGGGTGCACACTTGCTGGAGGTGTAGAGCGTGACCGGGTATTTGCTGACCACTTGCCGCAACTCAAACGGCAGCGCTGGCCCGCTGGTGCCCATAGCCTTGCCGCCCGCCTCGGTAGTGCTCACGTTGGCCGCCGCGACCGGGGGTTTGTCAGAAAACGTCACTTTGCCATCCGGCCCCACGACGCGATAGATCGTCTGGGCCTGCGCCAGGCCCGCCGCCAGCAACAGCGCCGCACAAATGGCGGCAGTGGCGCCCCTTGTTTTTGGGTTGATTTGATGGATGCTATTTTTCATGTTGAGCCCTCGCTTTACTTTTTTCCGGACATACCTTGATGCCGCAGCAAGGCATCCAGATTGGGCGCGCGCCCGCGAAAGGCCTTGAACGACTCCATGGCCGGGCGGCTGCCGCCGGCTTCCAGAATGGCCTGGCGGTATTTTCGGCCTGTCTCCACGTTGGGCAAACCGTCCGGGCCCACTGTTTCTTCAAAAGCGGCGTAGGCATCGGCACTCAAAACCTCGGCCCATTTGTAGCTGTAGTAACCGGCGGCGTAGCCACCGGCAAAAATATGGCTGAAGGTGTGG
>DATCIC010000435.1:0-21142 GCA_036508025.1 Rhodoferax sp.
TCCACCCCCGCCGGGGCGGAAAGGGGAGCTAACCGCCACATTTGGCCTTGTTTCTTAAGGTAGGACGTACACGCGCAAATTGGCGTTGAGGCGTCAACCCACTCAAGCCGACGACCAAAAGGCGGCGTCATTTCGACGAGCGCGCCAACGCGGCGCAATTAACGCATTCCGAATGTGGGCCAGAGACTCTGTAGCAGCCACCACAGGACCAGCGCCGAAATCACGACTGGCAGCGACAGCACAAGAAACATCAGGGCGGTCTCAAAAAATGCGACCAGGTCGCTGAGCCAGAGCTTGAACCCCCTGATCAGATCGATCAGTCCAGATACTTTGCTTTTTCAGCCTGCGACTGATAACCCGGCGCACCAAGCCTGTAAATACCGGTTAACACTTGATTCCAGGCCTTTTATTGCGTTTAGGCCTGCCCGCCATGGGCCTGCGGGACGCAGTTGGCAGCACCTCAACGCGTTGACCGCCCGAGGGCTTGCGTTTTCTCAAGCGGCCTGGCGCACGCTGCTCTTAACCTTGAATTACGTTCTGAATTGCTGAGTGCCAGCGCAGGTACAAGTACAAGGAAACCAAGAAATGAAAACGGGACAAAGGACAATCAATGCGATATCGTGACCCCAGAGCCTGGATGCTGGCCGACGCGATTGAAATGCTTTACAGCGCCGACCAACTGCAACGCCAGTTTTTCCAGATTGGCCACGTCGACAACGCGCCGTGCTGGGAGCCCCCGGTCGACATGTATGAGAACAAGCATGAGCTCGGCCTGCTGATCGCGCTACCTGGCGTGGCACCGGAGCGGTTTGAAGTCAGCCTGGAGTCGCAGGCGATTGTGGTGCGCGGCGAGCGCACGTTTGGCGCCAGCCTGGGCAAGGGCGCCATTCTCCGGCTGGAAATTCCCTATGGTCGCTTCGAGCGCCGCATTGGCTTGCCCGATGTCGGCTATCGCATCGTTGACATGCAGTTCGAAAACGGCTGTCTGCGACTTCATCTGGAGCAAAGCACATGAATCAAGTCATTCACTTACCCGACAAAAGCGACAGCCAGGCTGAAGCAAACCCGCTGCCCACGCTGCCAAGCGACGCCCTGGTCATCATTCCGGTGCGCAACATGGTCTTGTTTCCTGGCATGGTGGTGCCGATCTCCATCGGACGTGAAAGCTCGATCACCGCCGCCCAATATGCGGTCAAGAACAACCAGGCGGTCGGTATCCTGATGCAGCGCAACCCGGACGTGGAGACCCCCGTGGCCGATGATCTGTCAAGTGTTGGCACCATCGCCTCCATCTTGCGCTACGTCACCACGCCGGACGGCACCCATCACATCGTGTGTCAAGGCCAGCAACGCTTTCGCGTGACGGGCTACCTTGAGGGCTTTGCCTTCACGGTGGCGCGGATTGAACGTCTTACCGAAGCCGCCGTGTCGGACGACCCCGAAATCGAGGCGCGCTTCATGCGACTCAAGGAGCGCGCCGTGGAGGTGCTGCAAATGCTGCCCCAAGTGCCCGCCGAGATGGTGCATGCCGTGCAGGGCATCGACACCCCGGCGACGCTGGCCGACCTGGTGGCGGGCTACGTGGACATCAAGGCGACTGAGAAGCAGGAGATTCTGGAGGAAATAGACCTGCGTCGGCGCCTGGACCGCGTGCTTGACATGCTGGTGCACCGGATAGATGTCCTGAACCTCTCGCGTGACATTGACAAGCGCACCAAGGCCAGTCTCGGGCAGCGCGAGCGTGAGTTCTTGCTACGCGAGCAATTGAAGTCGATTCAAAAAGAACTCGGTGAAGACGTCAGCGGCAACGCTGCTGAAATCAACGAACTTCGCAATTTGATCGACGAGGCCCACATGCCCGAAGAAGTTGCCAAGCAGGCGGCCAAGGAGCTCAAACGGCTGGAGCACATGGCCGACGGCTCAGCGGAATACTCGATGGTGCGCACCTACCTCGACTGGCTGATTGAAGTGCCCTGGAAAGCGCCGGAGCCGGACACGATTGACGTCGGGCAGGCGCGCCGGGTGCTCGATGCCGATCACTTTGATCTGGAAAAAGTGAAAAAACGCATTCTTGAATTCCTGGCGGTGCGCAAGCTCAAACCCGCCGGCCATGGCCCGATCCTGTGCCTGGTGGGCCCGCCCGGCGTTGGCAAAACCTCGCTCGGGCAATCCATTGCCCGAGCGCTGGGACGCAAGTTTGTGCGCGTGTCGCTCGGTGGTGTGCACGACGAGGCTGAGATCCGCGGCCACCGGCGCACCTACGTCGGCGCCCTGCCCGGCAACATCATCCAGGCTTTGAAGAAAGCTGGCACCCGCGGCTGCGTCATGATGCTCGATGAAATTGACAAGCTCGGCAGCGGCATCCAGGGCGACCCTTCGGCGGCGCTGCTGGAGGTGCTCGACCCGGAGCAAAACAACAGCTTTCGCGACAACTACCTGGCCGTGCCTTATGACTTGTCACAAGTACTTTTCATTACCACCGCCAATGTGCTCGACCCCGTGCCCGGGCCGCTGCGCGACCGCATGGAGGTCTTGCACCTGTCAGGTTACACGCAGGAAGAAAAGCGCGAGATCGCCCGGCGGTACCTGGTGGCGCGCCAACTCGACGAGAGCGGCCTCAAGCCCGAACAACTGGAGATCACCGACGATGCGCTCGCAGCCATCATCCGTGACTACACGCGCGAGGCGGGCGTGCGCAACCTGGAGCGGCAAATTGGTGCAGTCTGCCGCCGCACTGCCGTGCGCATCGCCGAGGGAGAGATTCAAGCAGCGCGGGTTGACGCGCCGGATTTGGTCGAGGTGCTGGGCCAGGCCAAATTTGAAAATGAAGTCGCCTTGCGCGCGGGCATGCCGGGGGTGGCAACCGGGCTGGCCTGGACGCCGGTGGGCGGTGACATTCTCTTCATCGAAGCCAGTCGCACGGCGGGCACGGGTCGCCTGATCCTGACCGGGCAGTTGGGCGACGTGATGAAGGAGTCAGCGCAGGCCGCGCTGACGCTGGTGAAATCAAGGGCCGCCACGTTCGGGCTCGACCCGGCCGTGCTGGAAAAAGCCGATGTGCATATTCATGTGCCGGCCGGTGCCATCCCCAAGGATGGCCCCAGTGCGGGTGTCGCCATGTTCATTGCGCTAGCCTCCCTGTTCATGGACCGGCCGGTGCGTAGCGACGTGGCGATGACCGGTGAGATCAGCCTGCGCGGCCTGGTGTTGCCGGTCGGCGGCATCAAGGAAAAAATGCTCGCCGCCCTGGCCGCCGGCATCAAAAAAGTCATGCTGCCAGCGCGCAATCGCAAAGACCTGGAGGAGGTGTCGCTGCCGGCCCGGCAACAACTCGAATTTGTCTATCTTGACGACATCGACGAGGCGGTGCTTGCCGCCATTGACGTCGCGCGTGACGCCACTTGAGAATGCGCAAGCTCGACAGGCGTGATCCCATTAAAGTTGATTCAAGTCACCCATGAGGAGAATCTCAATGAAAGACTCACCATCCAGCGCCAACGTAGAAAGCGCGCTCCAGGAAATCGGTTCCGCCTTGTTTGAGTTGCGCGATGCACTCGTAGAGTTATCAATGTCGATGCGGGATTGGCAGTTTTAAACCGATATGGAGCAGCGCCGCGCCGCCGGACTATCGGTTCAGCAACTGCTGAAAAAGTAGCTTCGGACTAAACAGCAATCGCTCAATGGCACGACCGAGCGCCTCGGCTCAAGCCTGCTCTTGCTGTCAGCCGGAAACGGTCAAGCGGCGGCTTGCGGTCATGCTCAGTGGTGATGCTTTTAACGGTAGAAATCTTTGTTGATCAGGCCCCATGGTCTGCCGTGATACGCAGTTGACTTTAGATAAAGCCACTGGCGGCTGAGTTGAGATTTCTCAAACCTGGCAGCGAACCAGGCCTTGCAGGCGCCCGGCTTGCCGCCCCGAAAACGAAACGATGGCCGCGCTTGCGAATTGTCAAGCGCGCGCTGAAGTCTCGCTCCTAGGATGCCTAAACGTCTTGTGCACAGTACCGACCATGAATCCCAAACAACTTATTTTTCATGACGACGCCCGCGACAAAATTCGCCGTGGCGTGGACACGCTGGCGCAAGCGGTCAAAGTGACCGTCGGCCCGCGTGGGCGCACCGTCGTTCTGGAGCGCGACTTTGGCTCGCAGGAGATTGCGCATGTGGCGGCGACCTCGGCCAACAATGATCGCTCCATTGGCGACCTGCTGGCCAGCGCAATCGACAAGGTCGGGCGTGAAGGGGCGATATCGATCGAGGACGGCTCCGGCCTGGTCAGCGTGCTCGATGAAACATCGGGCATTCACCTGGTAGCCCGCTCCCTGGAAGAACCCCTGCGCTGCATCGTCAGCAATGCCGGTGATGAACCGTCGGTGATTCTGAACCGGGTTGATGAATCACCGGATCCCGCTTTTGGCTACAACGCAGCGAGCCGTACTTATGGTGACTTGTTGCAGATGGGCGTCATCGACCCCGGTGGCGCAACGCCCATGTTTTGACAACCACAACACACGAGAAGCATCATGAAAAAAACCTGGATTCTGGTCTCCAATGCCACACGAGCACGCGTCTTTGAGCGTCGGACCGCAGATCACGCGCTGATTGAGTTAGCTGACTTTGTCTATCCCGTCAAGAATTTGGAAGACGAAGCCGCTGGCGGCGACTTGACCGGTGCGGCGGGCAAGGGCCACGGCCGCACAGGCCATGCGGGCACGCAGTTTGAGCCCCATATTGAGGTCAAAGACAAAGCCCGAGCCAACTTTGCCCGCCAGTTGGCCGACTACCTCAACCAGGGTGTGACCGAGCAGCGTTGCGAGACCTTGCTGCTGATCGCCAGCAGCCCGATGCTCGGGGAAATAAAACCCTTGTTGAGCAGTGCCGCAGCAAGTGTGCTGGAGCGCGCCGTCGCGAGCGACCTGACGCGCTACCAGCACGCCGAGTTGCAGGAGCGCGTTGAGCGCGCGCTGCAACTGCCGGTTTGATGTTTGCTATTTAGCCAGCGCCTGACGGGGCGCTAATGGGGGGCAGCCGGCCCCACTTCAAGGCGGTCGCGCCCTGCGTCCTTGGCCCGGTACAGTGCTGCATCAGCCAAGCTCAGCAGGGCGGCAAACGAGGTCTCGCTCGACAAACAGCCCGCGCCAATGCTGACCGTGTAGGCTATGAGATGGCCATTGACTTGCACCGGGTCGACGCGAACGCTTTCAACAATGCGCTGCGCCAGTGCGCAGCCGCCTTCGAGTGGGGTATTGGGCAATAGCACCGCAAACTCCTCGCCACCGATGCGCCCCATCAGATCGGACTCGCGCAACACAGCGGTCACGGTTTGCACAAACTTTTGCAGAATCACATCGCCTGCGGCATGACCATGCCGGTCCTTGATGACCTTGAAATGATCAAGGTCCAGCATCAGCACCATCAGGGGCAAGGCATAGCGAATCGAGCGGGCCACCTCCTGCTCGGCCAGATTGAAGAAATTGCGTCGACTCAGCGCGCCGGTCAGGGTGTCCCTATTGGCCAGCGTCAAGCTGGTCAGTTCAGCGGTCTTGATTTGGGTCACGTCTTCGTGGCTGACCACCAGCCGCTCCTCGCCCTCGTGCACCGGTGTAACTTTCAGGCTGAACCAGCGCTTGTCCAGCGGGGTAAAAAACGGCTGGGCCAGCTGAAAATAGGGCAGCTCGCCGGCCAGGACCGCGGTGACACCGGTCTGGGCAGCCTGCATCGTTTGCGGATCCTGTTCGGTCAGGCAAGCAAGAATATTCAGGTAGCCGCCTTCCTTGCAACAGGCCCTCGCTGCAAAACCGCTATCAACAACATATTGCCGCCACGCCGCATTGGTCTGCACCACCGTACCTGTTTGGTCGAGCACCGCGATTTGAGCTGTCAGGGAATCAAACACCGCCTGTTGGAAACGGCTGGCAACCAGCAGGGCTTCTTGCGTCAATTTTTGCTTGCTGATGTCAACGTGCGTGCCGATCATGCGCAGGGCTTTACCGTCGGCGCTGCGGCTGACGATGGCGCTGCGGGAAAGGACCCATTTCCAGCTGCCGTCTTTGCATTGGCTCCGGAATTCAATGAATATGCTGGCAGTCTTGCCGCTCAGGCACTCTTGATGCTCGTTGATCACACGCGACTTGTCGTCGGGATGGATGCGGGAAACCCAGTCATCAAGGTGGTGCCCGTATTCATTGTCGGCAAAACCATAGAGTTGCTCGAAGCGCCTGGAAAAAACCGACTCGCCCGTCGGTATGTTCCAGTCCCAAACACCGTCACCAGCCGCCTCCAGCGCCAGCTTCCAGCGTTCCTCGCTGGCGCGCAAATGTTCTTCTGCCAATCGGCGTTCAGTGATATCCACCAAAATGATCTGCCAGCCCTGGGCTGGCCCCAACGCTGCCACCTTGATTTGCACATGCGACACCAGCGGCCCTTTGTTGGCAAACGTCAATTCACCGCTTTGCACGTCACCGGAGTTTGTGGCCTGCGCCAGCAAGGCATTGAACTGCGGGCGGTCGGCGTCGGCCACAAAGAGCCCGAGTCGGCTCCCCAACAGGCAGGCGCGCTCGCGGCCCAACAGACTGGCCCCGGCCAGATTCAACTTGCTGATGGCCCCAGCGGCGTCGAGTGAAAAAATGCCGACCGGCGCAAAATCGTTGAACTCGTTGCTTTGAGTGAGCGCCGACTCCAGTTGCATGCGGGTCGTGTTCAGGTGCTCGTTTTGCAGCTCCAGCTCAACTTGATGGATTTCGAGTTCTTCAAATAAATGTTGTGCTTCCGCGACGCTCAAAGCCTTGGCCGAGCTGGCGGTGCGCCCCAGGAATCGCTTGCGGGCGAGCTCGCGCAATTCATCCATACTGAGCGGGTTTCTACGAAATCCCATCGCCATTCCCCTGTGGTTTCGAGTTGTCAGGCTGCGCCGCCAGCCGCCCTTGCATGGACCGCAACTCGACTTCGAGTTTTTTGCTCTTGGAAATATAGCCGAAAAAATGATCACCAGGCCGTCAATCCGGTTCTCCTGCGTGCGGTAGGGCATGGTGCGCACCTTGTACCAACGGTCATCGACCGTGGGTCGGTGATGGGTCAACCCATGTGAAAAAGAAATCAATGGGTAAGCACAGACCCCGAGGTTCAGGCTGCGCCAGCAAATACGATGAGGACGGGGGCTAAAGCCTGACTTTGTATATCAACTAGCTCACCAGTTCGCGCATCCAGCCGGGCAGCGTGGTGGCCTTTTGCTTCGAAAAATCGACCCAGATGGTGGTGGCGCCCCCGGCGGCGTAGATCACACCGGGCTGGTCGGCGCGCTCCATCGTGCCCCAGCTCTCGAAAGTGGTGCGGCCGGGGTCGCTGACATACATTTTCATCAACACGTCGCCGGGGTATTCAAGCTGCTTGTAGAAGTTGCAAAAGGCGTTGACGATCACCGGGCCGCAGCCGTGCGGGTCCGGCATACACCCCGCAGCACGCATCCAGTCGATCCGGCAGGTCTCCAGGTAGCGGAAATAGGAGGTGTTGTTGACGTGGTTCATGGCGTCCATGTCGCCCCAGCGAATCGGGATGATCATCTGGAAGACGAGCTTTTTTTGCTCGGGAATCTCGAATTTCATGGTTTTGTCCTTGGTAAAGCAGGTAGCCCACGGCGTGCCTTGATGGTCAGCCAGCTCCAGGGCGCATCCGGTGCGGCAAACACTTCCATCACCAGCAGCGGTGCCGCGCTGCGCGTGAAGACCGAGCGCCGCGCGGGCAGCGTGCGACTGGCCAGCGCTGCGCCGGTAGCGCCCAGCCAGGCGTGTGCCACATGGCGATGCAGCGGACCGGCGGCTTGCAGACTGGCAAATTGCAGCGGCGTGCGCGCGATGCCGTGTTGCCCGAACAACACATCGGCCAGTGGCCGCGTGCCCAGGCCCCGGATGGAGCGCCACGGCCCTTGTGAGTGCGGGTGCGCGGTGACGCTGCGGGCAAACACCACGGCGACCTCGTCCACGCGCAACAGCACCTCGCGCACATAGCCGACCTTGAGTCTGGTCAGACCCAGGGCGCTGGCCTCATCGGGGTATAGCGCTTGCAAGCCCTGGCTGAGCACCTGCACACTAAAACGCTGCCCCGCAGCCGCCAGCCGCGCGCTGAGCGAGCCCGTCGCACCGACCCAGCGTTTGCGGTTGCCGCGCTGCACATTGCGGGTGGTCCACGCCTTCATCGATGTGCCCGGATGCTGGCCAGAATGCCCAGCGTGAACAGCACGGCGGCGAGCAATTGCAGCGCGCCGGGCCAGGCCTGGTCCCACAAAAACGAGTAGCACAGGGCAAACAAGGTCTCGCTGACAATCAGTTGGCCGCACAAACTGACGCTCAGGCGCTGACTGGCGATGTTCCACAAAATGCTGGCAACCCACGCGGAGCCCACCCCTGTTACTATGAAAATAGTAGCTGCTTGTACAGGCTGCTCAAGGGCTAACACCACTTTTGGCTCTGAACCTGCAACCAGCCAGAGCAGCGCCGCGCCAACACCGGTGGCCATGCCGAGCCAGTTGGTCCACTCGGTAGCGGTGACCTCCGGGTGGCGCTTGAGCCAGGCCGCGTTCAGGATGGCAAACGCCGTCCAGCACAGCATCGCTGCCGTCGCCAGTGCCACACCGCTCCAGAATTGGGTGCCGTCAGGCTCAATCGCCAAAGCGCCTGCTTGGTGCGCCGTGAACGTGGCGTTCATCATCAGCAGCAGACCGGTTGCCGTGAGCAGCAAGCCAGGCAACAGGGCCGACCATTTCAGCCCCAGCGGTTTGCCCAGCAGCATGACCCACAGGGGAATGGTGCCAATGATGAGCGTGGGCACCTCGGTGCCGGCGCGCCCAATCGCCAGCGCCAACAACAGGTAGTAGCCGGTGGCGCCAATCAGGCTCATGCCGAGTGCCGTCACGGCCTGGCGCGCTGTGGGCAGTTGGTGGCGGGTCCAGGTGAAGACCATCGACAGCGCCGACATGACACCAAAGCTGACAAAACGCCCGGCAGTGAGGTCAACCGATGACAGCCCCGGCGTCATGCGCGGCACCACAAACACCAGCCCCCACAAGGCGCCCGCAGCAAGCCCGGCCAAAATACCTTTCAGCATTCTTGCTTAGACACCAAAGCCATCGTCAGCCGAGATCACGGCGCCGTTGATGAAATGGCTTTGGTCCGAGCACAGCATGACCAGCACGGCGTCCAGGTCTTTGGCCTGCCCCACGCGTTTGCGCGGCAGCATTTGCACCAGTTTTTTGCCCTGCTCGGTTTGCCAGTGCTGGTGGTTGATCTCGGTGTCGATGTAGCCGGGGCAAATGGCGTTGACGTTGATGCCAAACTTGCCCCATTCCAGTGCCATGGCGCGGGTCATTTGCACCACCGCGGCCTTGCTCATGCAATAGACCCCTATTTGCGGTAGCACGCGCAAACCCGCCATGGAGGCAATGTTGACGATGCGACCGCCGGTAAAGGTGCCGGGCGCAGCGCCTTTGGCCCGCGCCAGCATGCGCTTGCCGACCTCTTGCGCCACGAAGAAGGCGCCCTTGACGTTGGTGTCGAACACAAAGTCATAGTCGTCTGATGACACGTCTTGCAGGCGCTGCGTGGTGCTGACGCCCGAGTTGTTGACCAGGATGTCAATCGAGCCGACTTCGGTCTCGGCATGCGCCACGGCCGCCTTGATGGAGCCGATGTCGGTGACATCGAGTTCAAGCACATGGGCGTCGCCGCCCTGCCCTTCAATTTCGGCGCGCAAGTCTTTGAGCTTGTCCACTCGGCGACTCGCGAGCACCACGGCGGCGCCGGCGCTGGCCAGGGTTTTGGCGAACTGGGCTCCCAGGCCACTGGAGGCCCCGGTAATGAATGCCACGCGGCCGGAAAGATCAATGCTGTAAGCCATTTAGAGAGTCTCCATCAATAACAAAAGAACGACCGTTCTATTTCGTAAAATCAACGCCTAAAATCATTTTTGCGTTCGACAATCACGGGTCGCGGTCCTTTCCCAGACCAAGCCCCATTATCAAGCGAGATAACTCATGACAAATCAGGAAATCCTGGCCCAATTTGGCCCCCGTGAAGCGATGGAATACGACGTGGTCGTCGTTGGCGGTGGCGTAGCTGGCCTGGCCACCGCCATTCGTCTCAAGCAACTTGCAACTGAAAAGGGCAAGGAACTGTCGGTGGTGGTGCTGGAAAAAGGCGCCGAACCGGGCGCCCACATTCTCTCGGGCGCCATCATGGACCCGATTGCCATGAACGAGCTGTTCCCCGACTGGAAGGCGATGGGCGCGCCTTTAAACCAGCCGGTGACCGATGACGCCATGATGTTCCTCAGCGAAACATCAGGCTACCGCACCCCCAATTTTCTGCTGCCCAAATGCAGCCATAACCACGGCAACTACATCATCAGCCTGGGCGAGCTGACGCGCTGGCTGGCGACACAGGCCGAAAGCCTGGGCGTGGAAATTTTCCCCGGCTTTGCCGCCGCCGAAGTGCTTTACACAGAACAAGGTGCGGTCAGGGGCGTGGCCACCGGCAACATGGGGGTGAACAAGGAAGGCGAGCCCGGCGAGAATTTCCAGATCGGCATGGAGCTGCTGGCGAAATACACCATCTTTGCTGAAGGCTCGCGCGGGCACCTCGGGCGCCAGCTGATTGCCAAGTACAAGCTCGACGAAGGTTGCGACCCGCAAGCCTACGGTTTGGGCATCAAGGAGTTGTGGGAGGTGGATCCCTCGCGCCATCAGCCCGGGTTTGCCATGCATACCGCCGGCTGGCCGCTGGACAATGCCACCTACGGCGGCTCCTTCATGTACCACATGCCTGACAACAAGATCGCCTTGGGCTTCATCACCGGGCTGAACTACCAAAACCCCTACCTGAGCCCGTTCGAGGAGTTTCAGCGCTGGAAGACCCATCCCAATGTGCGCTGGTATTTTGAAAACGACAAGGGCGAAGTCACCGCCAAGCGACTGGCCTACGGTGCGCGCACCATCACCGCCGGTGGGTTGATGGCGCTGCCCAAGACCGTGTTCCCCGGTGGCGCGATGGTTGGCTGCGAAGCCGGCTACATGAATGTGAGTCGCATCAAGGGCAGCCACACCGCCATCAAGACCGGCATGCAGGCAGCCGAGGCGGCGTTTGAGGCCGTCATGGCGGGACGCCAGCACGACGAACTGAGCGCCTACCCCGAGGCTTTTGAGAACAGCTGGGTCTATACCGAACTCAATAAGTCGCGCAACTTCAAGGCCTGGTTCAAGTATGGCTTGCGCATCAGCACCCTGATGAATGGTTTGGAGCAGTTTGGACTGGGGGGCAACATGCCCTGGACGATTCACCGCGACAAGCCCGACTACGCCTACCTGAAACCCGCCGCCGAGTGCCAACCCATTGTTTACCCCAAGCCCGACGGCAAGCTGACCTTTGACCGCCTGAGCAGCGTCTTCATCGGCAACGTCAACCATGAAGAAAATCAGCCCGCGCACTTGACACTCAAAGACGCGTCGGTGCCGGTTGCCATCAACCTGGCCAAATTTGCCGGCCCAGAGGCGCGCTACTGCCCGGCGGGCGTGTATGAGTTTGTCAAGAACGATGACGGCACTGATCGCCTGCAGATCAACGCCTCCAACTGCGTGCACTGCAAAACCTGCGACATCAAGGACCCGACGCAAAACATCGTCTGGGTCACACCCGAAGGGGGCGGCGGACCCAATTACGCCGGGATGTAGTTGTAGAATCCGCCGGGTCAGGAGAGAGCCGCCCCTTGAGGTGGCCGCCGAAGGCGCAGAGTTGCTGATCACAGCAGTTTGAACGCTCAGGCAAAAGGACTGACAAACGCTTCAAACGTCGCAAGATGTTGGAGCGATTCCCCACTGGAGAGAGGTCAACGCTGGCGCTTGGGCGCTGCGGCTGATCCACCGAAGGAGCAACCCGCAGTCTGTCAGCCAGCACGGCACGAACAGGCGCGGCGAATCTCTCAGGTAAAGCGGACAGCGGGGGCAGCCCATGGCATCGACATCGGTCGAGGCCATGGTATTTGACTTGCCCCTTTTCCTTTATTGGAGTTCGCTGATGACGACCGCGCCTGAGAGCCTTCTGAAAACCCCACTCAACGACCTGCATGTGTCGCTCGGTGCCCGCATGGTGCCCTTTGCCGGTTATTCCATGCCGGTGCAGTACCCGGCTGGCCTGATGGCCGAGCACAAACATACGCGCACCGCTGCAGGCCTGTTTGACGTGTCCCACATGGGCCAGTTGCGCCTGGTCGGGCCGGATGCAGGCGCCGCGTTGGAGAGCCTGATTCCGGTCGCTGTAATCGATTTGCCGGTAGGCAAGCAGCGCTACGGCCTGCTGCTCAACGACGAAGGCGGCATCATCGATGACCTGATGTTCGTCAACCGGGGCGTTGACATTTTTATCATCGTCAACGGCGCTTGCAAAGTCGGTGACATCGCGCACATTCAGGCCAAGATTGGCGGGCGCTGCCAGGTGATTCCCATGCCCGAACGCGCCCTGCTGGCGCTGCAAGGCCCGCTCGCCGTGACCGCCCTGTCGCGCCTGGCACCGGGCGTGGAAAAGCTGGTGTTCATGACCGGGGGCAATTTCACGATTCAAACGGGCGAACAAGCCATTGACGTGTTCCTGACCCGCAGCGGCTACACCGGCGAGGATGGTTTTGAGATTTCAGTGCTCGATTCCCAAGCGCAAGCACTGGCGCAGGCGCTGCTGGCGCAACCCGAAGTCAAACCGATTGGCCTGGGCGCACGCAATTCGCTGCGCTTAGAGGCCGGTCTGCCGCTCTATGGCAATGACATTGACACGACCACCACGCCAGTCGAGGCGAGCCTGCAATGGGCCATTCAGAAGGTGCGCCGCACCGGTGGCGCACGCGCTGGTGGTTTTCCGGGTGCTTCAAAAATATTAGCGCAACTCGCAGGTGAGACGGGGGCTACAGCCCGAAAACGTGTTGGTTTATTGGCACTGGAACGTATTCCGGTGCGTGAACACATCGAATTGCGGGATTTGAATGGTCAGCACATTGGCGAAGTGACCAGTGGTTTGCTTGGCCCGACCATCGACCAGCCCATCGCCATGGGCTATGTACCACCTGAGCTGGCCACCTTGGGCATGCGCGTCAACGCCATCGTGCGTGGCAAGCCGGTACCCATGGAGGTGGTGGCAATGCCCTTTGTGCCGACCCGCTATTTCCGCGGTTGATTTCTGATCCCTTGAGTACTGCACCCTGGTTCGCTTCGCGTCACTGGGGTTTGTCCCGCCAAGTCGTTAATTTCTTCACCTTATTTTTATTCGAGAACTCTCATGACCATCAAATACACCCCCGACCACGAATGGATCAACATTGACGGCAACCTCGGTACCGTCGGCATCACCCAGCACGCGCAAGACGCCCTGGGCGACGTGGTGTTTGTCGACCTGCCCGAAGTGGGCAAAACCTACGCACAAAAAGATGCCGCCGCCGTGGTCGAATCGGTCAAGGCCGCCGCTGACGTGTACATGCCCGCCGATGGCGAAGTCGTTGAAGTCAACGAAGCCCTGCGCGCCGACCCCTCGCTGGCCAATAGCGATCCGCTCGGCGCAGGTTGGTTCTTCAAGGTCAAGCTGGCCAACCCGACGGACCTGGACGCGCTGATGGACGAGACCAGCTACACCAGCTATGCGGCTGACGCGCACTGACCCGGGCCGACCACCATGACCCAAACTGCACTTTCGCCTTTGGGCGAGCTGGAAAACTCTTGCGAGTTCATCGCCCGCCACATCGGTATTGACGCCGCTGACGAAGCGGTGATGCTCAAAGCGGTGGCGGCTGCATCCCGCAGCGAACTCATCAATGAAATCGTGCCGCGCTCGATTGCCCGCAAGCAACCGATGGACATCCCGGCGCCCATTTCTGAGGCAGCCGCACTGGCCGAGCTCAAAGCCATGGCGGCCAAAAACAAGGTGTTCAAAAGCTACATCGGCCAGGGCTATTACGGCACCCACACGCCGGGCGTTATTTTGCGCAACATCCTGGAAAACCCGGCCTGGTACACCGCCTACACGCCCTATCAGGCCGAGATCAGCCAGGGCCGCATGGAGGCGCTGGTCAACTTTCAAACCATGGTGATGGACTTGACGGGCATGCCGATGGCCAATGCCTCCATGCTGGACGAAGCCACCGCCGCGGCTGAGGCCATGACCATGGCGCTGCGGGCCAGCAAATCCAGATCGACCACGTTTCTGGTCGATGACGAGGTCCTGCCGCAAACGCTGGCCGTGATCAAGACCCGCGCTGAACCGCTGGGCATTGAGGTCAAAACTTGCAAGGGCGATGAAGCCTTGGGTCAAGACAGCTTTGCCGTGCTGCTGCAATACCCCGGTGTGAGCGGTGTGGTGCGCGATGACCGCGCGTGGATCAAAGCGTACAAAGCAAAAGGCGGTATCGTCATCATGGCCGCAGACCTGCTGGCGCTGACCCTGCTCACCCCACCCGGTGAACTGGGTGCCGACATTGCCATCGGCAGCACGCAGCGTTTTGGCATGCCGATGGGCAACGGCGGCCCGCACGCCGCCTACATGGCGTGCCGCGACGAATACAAACGCACCATGCCGGGCCGGCTGGTCGGTGTGAGCATCGATGTGCACGGCAACCCGGCTTACCGGCTGGCGCTGCAAACGCGCGAGCAGCACATTCGCCGCGAAAAAGCCACCTCCAACATCTGCACCGCGCAGGTGCTGCCGGCGGTGATGGCCAGCATGTACGCCGTTTATCACGGACCCGCCGGCTTGAGGCGCATCGCCCAGCGCGTGGCGACCTTGACCGCAGTCCTGGCGCAAGGCTTACTCGCCCTGGGCTACAAAACTGCCAACGCCAGCGCCTTTGATACGCTGACGGTGAGCACCGATGAGGCTACAAATTCAATAGCTACTCAAGCACTGTCGGCGGGGGCTAACCTGCGATTTGCTTCAAATAATTCTTTAAGTGTGTCGCTGGATGAAACGACCACCCGCGCCGATGTGGAAGCACTCTGGCGCTTCTTCGCCCAGCCCGGCCAGACGGTGCCGCAGGTCAGCGACTTCGAGCAAGCCGCCAGCACCCTGCTGCCCGTTGCCCTGCTCCGCACCAGCGCCTACCTGACGCACCCGGTGTTCAACAGCCACCACAGTGAGACCGGCATGCTGCGCTACATCCGTCGCCTCTCTGACTTTGACCTGGCACTGGACCGCAGCATGATCCCGCTGGGCAGTTGCACCATGAAGCTCAACGCCACCAGCGAGATGATTCCTATCACCTGGCCCGAGTTTGCTGACATTCACCCGTTCTGCCCGGCGAATCAGCGCGCGGGCTATGCTGAGCTGGATGTGCAACTGCGCGCCTGGCTGTGCCAGGCCACCGGCTACGCCGGCATCAGCCTGCAACCCAATGCCGGATCACAAGGCGAATACGCGGGCATGATGGCGATTCGTGGCTACCACGCCGCGCGCGGCCAGAGCCAGCGCAACATCTGCCTGATTCCTTCGAGCGCCCACGGCACCAACCCGGCCAGCGCCACCATGGCCGGTTTCAAGGTCGTGGTGACCGCGTGCGATGCCAACGGCAATGTCGATATGGTCGACCTGAAGACGAAGTGCGAGCAATACAGCGCCAACCTGGGCGCAGTGATGATCACCTACCCCAGCACCCACGGCGTGTTTGAAACCAGCGTGAAAGACCTGTGCGCCTTAGTGCATTCCCATGGCGGGCGCGTTTACGTAGACGGCGCCAACATGAACGCGCTGGTTGGTCTGGCCGCACCGGGAGAATTTGGCGGCGACGTGAGCCACCTGAACCTGCACAAGACCTTCTGCATTCCGCACGGCGGCGGCGGCCCCGGCGTCGGCCCGGTGTGCGTGGTGGCTGATTTGGTGCCGTATTTGCCTGGTCACACTGACGCGAACAGCACTGGTGCAGTCGCGGCTGCGCCGCTAGGAAACGCGTCAGTTCTCCCCATCAGCTGGATGTACTGCCGCATGATGGGGGCTACAGGGTTGAAGGCCGCCACCGAGGTCGCCATCCTGAGCGCCAACTACATCAGCGTCCGGCTCAAAGACCACTACCCTACCCTCTACACCAGCTCGCCAGAGGACGGCAAGCCTGGTCGTGTCGCGCACGAGTGCATTCTGGATTTACGCCCGCTCAAAGAAAGCAGTGGCGGCGTCCACGGCGTGACCGCTGAAGACGTGACCAAACGCCTGATGGACTACGGTTTTCATGCGCCCACCATGAGCTTTCCGGTTCCCGGCACGCTGATGGTGGAGCCCACCGAAAGTGAAACGCTGGACGAGCTGGACCGCTTCATCAATGCCATGATCGCCATCCGCGAAGAGATAGCCAAGGTCGAGCAAGGGGTTTGGCCGCAGGGCAACAACCCGCTCAGCCACGCGCCGCATACGGCCGCAGCGCTCCTCGGCGAGGTGTGGGACCGGCCCTATTCACGCGAACTGGCCGCGTTCCCGGTGCCCAGCCTGAAATCATCCAAATACTGGGTGCCCGTGGGCCGTATCGACAACGTCTATGGTGACCGAAATCTATTCTGCTCTTGCGTGCCGGTAGGAGATGGGCAGTAAGACCAGGGCAAAATAAACAAGAGGGCGGTAGCGCCCCGGTGACAGACTCGCGCCGGATTGAACAAAGACGGCTGAGCAAAATTTGCGATTGGCGCTCGCGGTGGCGTTCACTGCAAGGCCAGCCACCGGTCAATGTCACCGGGCTCACTGAGGGTGCGTAGCGCAACATAGGCCCGCTCGGCCTCGGGGTGGTGGTGGCGCAGAAAGTTAAGCCACTGTTTGAGCCGGCCCGCTTGTTTGCGACGATCCAGCCGCACGCACACCAGGCGCCAAAATTCTGCAATGAACGGCAGCAGGGCCTGCCAGTTGACGATCGGGTACAGCACCGGCCCTGCCATGGCCGCCTGAATAGCCAGGGCCAAACCCGGATTGGTCACCATACCGCGGCCCAGCATCAGGCTGTCGCAGCCCGACTCCTCGCGACAGCGCAGCGCGTCCGGCACATTCCATATTTCGCCATTGGCCACCACCGGGATGTTGACCACGGCGCGAATGTCGGCGATGCGCTTCCAGTAAGCGGGCGGGCGGTAAGCGTCGGCCCGGGTGCGGGCGTGTACCACCAACTCACTGGCACCACCACCTTCAAGGGCCAGCGCGCACTCCAGCGCGCGTGAATCATCATGAACGCCCAGGCGCATCTTGGCCGACACGGGCATGGCTTTTGGCACGGCACGGCGCACAGCCGCCACAATCGCCAACAGCAGCTCGGGCTCATCGAGCAAGGCGGCTCCGCCGCCGTGACGATTCACCGTTTTGGCCGGGCAGCCAAAGTTCAGGTCAATGCCGTGCGGCCCCAGGGCGGCCAGGCGGGCGGCGTTTTCTGCCAGGCAAACCGGGTCGGATCCCAACAACTGGGCGGCGACCGGTACGCCTGCGAAAGTGCGCCCGCCATTGAGCAATTCAGGCACGACGCGAATGAAGACCTGCTCGGGTAGCAAGGTGTTGGTCACGCGAATGAACTCGGACACGCAGCGGTCAACCCCGCCAACGCGGGTCAGGATGTCACGCAGCACAAAGTCCAGCAAACCCTCCATGGGCGCAAGCAGAATCGTCATCTGGTTTCCAGAGTTCGTATGGCGCCCCGCCAGATCGGCCAGCATCACGCCGGAGTCGTCCAGGCGGCTGGCGAGAATGCTGGCGATATTGCGGTAAATGCCATGTGCGCTTTCGGGGTTGGCCTCATAATTTGAGGCTGCATATTAAGGGAAACCAATGTCTTGCCCACCGGATGATCTGAAAAAGAAAAACGATGAACTTCTCTTCAAGTGGTGGACTTATCTCAAGTCCCCCGACTTTGAGCCCTTCGTCGAGTTTGCGGTGTGCCTGTCGAGTTTTTCTGACTTCATGCAAAACCAGGGCCTGTCGGGGCTGCACCAGCTGTCGCACCAGCTGGAACAAAAGGTGCTGGCGCTGTTTGACGAAGCTGACCGGCA
Organism: Rhodoferax sp.; assembly: GCA_036508025.1. GTDB lineage: Bacteria > Pseudomonadota > Gammaproteobacteria > Burkholderiales > Burkholderiaceae_C > Rhodoferax. The sequence continues at coordinate 18,026 of DATCIC010000435.1, forward strand.
CCAGATGTCGGTCGATAGCCTGAACGAGTTATGTACCCAGATCGAGTCGCTTGGCACACGGGTCACGCATTTCATCGACAGCAACACCCGCCCCACAGAGCAACGACGCGAGACCCAGGAAGCGGGAACGGCCAGCAGTCTTAACCCAGCGCAACGGATCTGGTTCATCGGCAATAGCGCCAGTTCCTGGCGCGCGCTAATGACGCAACTGGCCTACTTCGGCATCCAGGCCGAGCCACATCCCTGGCAAGGCGTCCCGTGCGAGGAGGAAGAGCCGAGCATCCTGCTGCTTGACACCCACGACCTGGCGCTGGCGAGCGCGTGCGAACATATCCAGGCCTTGCGCACCCGTTTTGCGGCCAGCAAACTGCTGGTGTACACGCAGCATGCTGACTTCAACAGCGTCAAGGTCATGCTGCGCGCAGGTTGCGACCTCTGCTTTTGCGCAGCCACGCCGCAGTCAACCATTCTGGGCCGGATCATCGAGCTCTGCAGCAATGAAGAGGAACCGCCCTACCGCGTGCTGGTGGTGGAGGACTCGCCCACGGCCAGCATGTCAATCCAGCGCACGCTCAAGCAAACCGGCATAGAGTCCTTCGCAGTGGCCAACCCGGCCGATGTGCTCAATGGACTGCGCCAATTTCGGCCGGACTTGGTGCTGATGGACATGTACATGCCAGACTGCACCGGTGTAGAGGCAACCCGCGTTATTCGCCAACATGCCGAGTTCCTGTCGACGCCGGTGGTGTACCTGTCGGGCGATGGCGATATGGCGCTGCAGGTGGACGCATTGCGCCTGGGCGGCGACCACTTCCTGACCAAACCCTTTAACCCGGTCTTGCTCAACGCGGTGGTCAAAAGCAAGATTGAACGCTACCGGGAGCTGCGCCGCTCGATGCAGAACGACGGCCTGACCGGACTGTTCAACCACCGCACGATCAAGGAAAAACTGAACGCGACCCTGAACGAGGCCAGCACCAGCGGCAGACAGCTCGCCGTGGCCATGATCGACATTGATCAATTCAAGACCATCAATGACAGTTATGGTCATCCGAGCGGGGACCAGGTGATCCGTAGCCTGGCCTGGCTGCTCAAACAACGTCTGCGCAAGACGGATCTGGTAGGCCGCTATGGCGGCGAAGAGTTTCTGGTGGTTTTACCGGGCTCCGATTTCAATCAGGCGTTTGACATTCTTGACCGCATCCGGGTTGATTTCAGCCGCATCAGATACCCCTTCGAAGAGCGCTGGTTTGAGTCCACTTTTTCGGCCGGCGTATCCCATTTTCCAAGCACGCGCAACGCCGAAGCACTGATCAAGGAGGCCGACGACATGCTGTATGACGCCAAGCTTGGCGGGCGCAACTGCGTCGTCACGCAGGGCTAGGCGTAGCCTCACCCGGCTGCGCGGAGGCTGCCAGCGCAGTGGCCAGCACCTTGTCAATGCGCTTGCCATCGAGGTCCAGCACTTCAAACTGCCAGTCGGCGCATGTAATGCGCTCGCCGACCGACGGCAGGTGGCCCGACACGGACATCAGCAAGCCCGCCACCGTGTTGTAGCGGCCTCGATCTTCTTCGGGCAGGTCATCAATCACCAGGCGAACCTTGAGTTCGCTCACCGGCATCAGGCCATCGAGCAGCCACGAACCATCGTCGCGCTGCGTGGCCCAGGCATCAATCTGCGCGCCCGGCTGCAGTTCACCGGTGATGGCCTCCAGCAAATCGCGGGGCGTCAGCAAACCCTGCACCACGCCGTACTCATCCACCACCAGCACAAAGCGGCCGGCTTTGGCGCGAAACTGCTCCAGCAACTCCATGCCACTGAGCGTCTCGGGCACAAAGGTGGCGGGGGTGATGTAGGCCTCAATCGTGCCCGTTGTGTCGGCGCCAAGTTGCAGCAGCCGCGCCACGCTGATCTTGCCCACCACGTCATCGAGCGAGCCCCGGCACACCGGATACCAGGAATGGGCCCCTCTTTCGCCACCCGAGCCGGCCAGTTTCAGGCTGTCGGCCACTGTATTGGAAGCATCCAGCCATTCCACATCCGTGCGCGGCACCATCAGCGAGGTCAGCGGCCGGTCGTCAAGCCGAAACACGTTTTGCACCATCTGGTGCTCATGCTGCTCGATCACGCCGGCGTCGACGCCTTCTTCGAGGCTGGCAGTGATTTCTTCTTCGGTCACGGCACGCGAGCCGGTCGTGTCAATGCGCAACAGCTTGAGAACCGCTTCGGTGGTACCCGAGAGCAATCTCACAAAGGGCCCGGCGGCGGCGGCCAGCCAGACCATCGGCCGCGCCACCCCGCACGCCACAACTTCCGGGTACAACTGGCCAATCCGCTTGGGCACCAATTCACCAAAAATGATGGTGGTGAAAGTGATCAGGGTGACCACGATAGCAGTGGCAGAAATCGCAGCCGCTTTGTCGGCCACGCCCCAGCCGTGTAACCACGCCGCCACACCGGGGCTGAATGCCGCCTCACCGACAATGCCGTTGAGCACGCCAATGGACGTGATGCCAACCTGGACGGTGGACAAAAACCGATTTGGGTGCGCGAGCAATGTCAGTGCGGAGTGCGCGCCTTTGTCACCTGCTTCAGCCATGGCATTGAGCCGTGCCTTGCGACTGGCAGCCAGTGCCAGCTCTGACATGGCAAACACGCCATTGAGCAGGGTCAGAAAAACAATTAACAAAAATTCCATGAATCACAAGCGAGAATAAACACCATGGCACTTTACTTGATTGGCGACGTGCAGGGCTGCGACAGCGCCTTGCAGCGCTTGCTGGATGAAATATCTTTCTCTCCAAGCCGCGACACACTCTTCCTGCTGGGCGACCTGGTGAACCGCGGGCCGGATTCGGCCGGCGTGTTGCGACGTCTGATGGGCTATGGCGCGGCAGCGCAATGTTTGCTGGGCAATCATGACCTGCACCTGTTGGCGATTGCCTACGGTGCGCGCAAGCCTAGCCGCAAAGACACACTCAGCGGTATTCTGGACGCACCCGACCGGCAGGCGATGCTGGACTGGCTCAGGTGGCAGCGCATGGCGATGCTGGAACAGGTCGCCGGGCATGAGGTTCTCATGGTGCATGCCGGCGTCTTGCCAACGTGGACTGCCA
>DATCIC010000436.1:0-2130 GCA_036508025.1 Rhodoferax sp.
CAAGATGTCATCCGGGCCCAGGTTGAGCAAACCAATATGAGGAATGAACTGGTGATGATTGAGGGCGACAACCTGCAGGTTGATGCGCGCTTGAATGCCTTGTTGGCGCGCCCTGCCATGGCAGCGCTGGCCGCACCCGAGAGCCCGCGCGCCCTGCCCGCACAAGCGCTGCTGGACGAGGCAAAGCTGGAAGAGCGTGTGCGCAACCGCAACCCGCAGTTGTTCATTGAGGAGGCCCGCATCCAGGCGGCCCAAAAGAGTCGTGACTTGACCTACAAGAACCGCTACCCCGATTTCACGCTCAGCATTTCACCGACGCAGACTCAAACAACCGTCAAAGAATGGGGTTTGATGCTGGAGGTCAACATTCCGCTACAGCAGTCCTCCCGGCGCGCAATGGAGCGTGAAGCGGAAGCGATGCTTTCGGCCGCGCGCGCGCGCAAAGAAGCCGCTGCCAACCAGGTGCTGGCTGAACTGGCGCAGAACCTGGCCGCTATCGAGGCGGCACGCCGCACGGAGATGCTGGCCAGCAACAGCTTGCTGCCTCAGGCGGATCTGACGTTCAGCTCAGCAATGGCCAGCTATGAGAACGGCAAGCTTGACTTCGCCACCCTGCTCGACGCCCAGCGCCAGATCCGTCAGGCCAAACAAAGCCGGATCAAAGCCCAGTTTGAAGGGCAAATGCGCTTGGCCGAAATCGAAAAATTATTGGGAGAAGATTTATGAAACAAAGTACGGGGATCGCGGTAGCCATCATCGCGGCGGCGATCACTGCGGGCGCTGGCTATTGGCTAGGCCACAAAGGTCCAGCGTCCCAAGCTCAGGGAACCGTATCAGCGCCGGCCGCTGCCGTTGACATGGGCGCTGGCAGCACTTCGAGAAAACTGCTGTACTACCGCAACCCCATGGGCTTGCCCGATACCTCGCCCACGCCGAAAAAAGATCCGATGGGCATGGACTACATCGCCGTCTATGCCGGTGGGGCGGATGAAGAACCAGCCGCAGTCAATCAGATCAGGATCAGCACCGAAAAAGTGCAAAAGCTCGGCGTTCGCGTGGAAGCCGCGCAACTGCGTGCGCTCGACAAGACCGTGCGGGCGTCGGGCCGCATTGAGCCCGACGAGCGGCGTGTGTATGCCGTCTCACCCAAGTTTGAAGGCTACGTGGAGCGCCTGCATGTCAACGTCACTGGCCAGGCGGTTGGCAAGGGCCAAGCGCTGTTTGAGGTTTACAGCCCGGAGCTGGTATCAGCCCAGCGCGAATATGCGATTGCGGTGCAGGGCGTGAGCACGCTCAAGGATGCGGGTGGCCAGGCGCAGTCGGGCATGCAGCAACTGGCCGATGCCAGCTTGCTGCGCTTGCGCAACTGGGATATTTCAGAGGCGCAAATCAAGGCGCTGACGCAGTCCGGCGCGACCACTCGCACGCTCACTTTTCGCTCCCCCGTCAGCGGTATCGTGATGGAAAAGAAGGCCGTGCAAGGTATGCGTTTCATGCCGGGCGATGCGCTCTATCAGATCGCAGATTTGTCAACGGTGTGGGTGATTGCTGACGTGTTTGAGCAGGACATTGCCCTGGTCAAAAACGGCGCCAAGGCCACGGTGAGCATCAACGCCTATCCGGACAAAGCGTTTGCGGGCCGGGTCACTTATGTTTATCCAACCCTCAAGGCCGAGACGCGAACGGTGGCCGTGCGCGTTGAGCTCGCCAACCCCGGTCTGTTGCTCAAACCCGGCATGTTTGCCCAGGTTGAATTACCGGTAACGGCCAAAGGCCAGGTCGTCACGGTGCCGGTGTCGGCTGTGATTGACAGTGGCACCCGCCAGATTGTTTTGATCCAGCAAGCTCCCGGCCGTTTTGAGCCGCGTGAAGTCAAGCTGGGTGCGCGCAGCGACACCCATGTGGAAGTGCGTGACGGCGTCAAAGAAGGAGAGCAAGTGGTGGTGGCGGCCAACTTCTTGATTGATGCCGAGAGCAACCTCAAGGCCGCACTTGGGGGGCTTGGCAGCTCTGCCCCGGCTACAGCAGCCAGCGCCGCAGCAGTGGCTGCGCCGGCCGTGCAAGCGGCAGCACCCGCCAAGGCCGTGGGCCACCAGGCGACAGGAACGGTGGACGGCGTTGATTTGAAGG
>DATCIC010000437.1:0-9989 GCA_036508025.1 Rhodoferax sp.
ATGCGGTTGCTCGGGCTGCATGCCACATGGCAAGCTGGACTATGCGAAGTGGGCGATTATGGCCACCTGCCCAAGCGAAGATGGCAGGAAGAAGGCAGAAGAATACGACTAAATGATTCCTTGAGAAGAAGACCCAAAACCGGAGCAATGGGCCACATTCCATGCATTTCTAAACCGGCTAAAAACCAGCAGTTTCGAGTCGGCGGTCACACCCCGGCATCGGCCCGGACGTGACGCGCAAGCTGCGCAGGGGTGACTGGACGATTCAGCGTCAGCTGGACCTGCACGGCCTGCGCCGCGACGATGCCCGCGAAACCCTGAGCCTTTTCATCCGCGAGGCGCACAAGCACGGCATTCGCTGCGTGCGCGTGGTACACGGCAAGGGGCTGGGTTCGCCCGGCAAAGCGCCTATCCTGAAAAGCCGGGTGCACAGCTGGCTGGTGCAAAAAAACGAAGTGCTGGCCTTTGTGCAGGCCAAACCGGCCGATGGCGGCGCCGGTGCGCTGGTGGTGTTGCTGATGGGCTCGCGCGGCTGATCGCCAAGCCAGCGGGGGCAGCGTTACAGCCGTTCGATCTCGCTTTGGTTGCACATAGAGTCTGCGGTCTTGAAGAACGCCTCCCGCAGCTGACTGCGTAACGCGTCGGCCACGCCGATCTCGCCCATCGCCTGGTCCATGCAGGCCACCCACTGGTCGCGCTCCAGCAGGCCAATCTTGAACGGCTGATGGCGACGCCGCAGGTGCGGGTGGCCAAAGCGTTCCACATAGTGCTGCGGCCCACCGAGCCAGCCACACAAGAACAAGAACAGCCTTTGCCGTGCGTCGTCAAGCACGTTGCCATGCTCCGCACGCACCGCCTGGTAGCCCGGCTCCAGGTCCATCAGGTCGTAAAAGCGCTCCACCAAGGCCTGCACCTTGGGTTCACCGCCGATCTGGTCGAACAGAGTGTCAGCAACGAGTTTTTTTTCGATGTTCATAGTCAAATTGGCCTCTAGCCCCCGTAGTCATTGCATAAGCAGCTATTAAAAAAGGAGTATATTTAGGACATGGGGCGTTTCAGGGCACCATAGACTTTATGCAACAGATGCTCCACGGCCAGCTTGCGAAACTCGCCATCGCCCATGAGCTTGCCGAAGATTTCCTCGTTGCCTTCCATGCGGTCAATCACCAGACCCTCAAAAGCTTTCTCAAACACATAACGAAAATCGTCTTTTGAGTTCGTCTCCGCCGCTTGTCTGAGCGCATCACTCTCAACCGCCTCTTCCTGAATCTGGTCAAAGAAAAGCTGATCGGCCTGGGTGAAGTCGGTGCCAAAGCGCTCATTGAGGATGTCAATGAGTTCAGATAGGCGAATCTCCTGATCCTCCTGCCCGGTGCCGACATCACTGGGGCCTTTGAGCGGGTGGCCATCGCCGGTGTTCAGGTCAATCTGACCTTCGCTGATTTTTTGCAGCCGGTAATACTGAAGCTCCACCTCATCCTCAAGATGCACCGCGCCGCCGTCCTCCCGCCTGGGCAGCTTGGTCAGCAAAAAGCGCAAGTAGGTGTAAAGCTGCTCCAGGTCCGAATCTTGATACGGGATCACCTGCGACAAGAAAGCATACAGGTTGCGGAAGTTCACCAGCAGCGCCTTCACCTCCTCACGCGCCTCCTCGTCCCGCTCTTTGTAGCGATCCACGGCCTGATCCAGAATCCCGTTCATGGCCGCGTGGTCGTGAATAGTTACCTTGCGATTTGGCTTGAAATAGACCGCGCAAAAGGCTTTCACCTCTTCCTCAAAGATCAGCGCTGTCTCTTCAATCTGGTGGTGCAGCCGGTACAGGTGCTGCGCGTCGGTCAGTGGCTCGGTGGGCGTGTCTTCGTAGTAGGGTTTGAAGGCCTTGAAGATTTCTTCGGGCTTGTTGCGGAAGTCCAGAATAAAGGTGTCTTCCTTCCCCGCACAAGTACGGTTCAGGCGCGACAGTGTCTGCACCGCTTGCAAGCCGGTCAGCTTCTTGTCCACATACATCGTGTGCAGCAGCGGTTGATCAAAACCGGTCTGGTACTTCTCCGCCACCAGCAGCACCTGGTACTCGTGGCTGTCGAACTTTTCAGGCAACTCGCTTTCTTTGATGCCACCATTCATGCCGACTTCGGTCCAGCTCTTGCCCAGTGCATCGGGGTCTTCCACCACACCCGAGAAAGCAACCAGCGTCTTCACGTCGGTGTAGCCCTTCTCGGCAATGTATTTGTCAAAGGTCTGCTTGTAGCGCACCGCATGCAGGCGGCCATCGGTCACGACCATCGCTTTGGCGCGACCGCCAATCTTGTGGCGCACATGCGTACGAAAGTGCTCCACCATCACCTCCGTCTTGCTGCGCAGGTTGAAGGCATTGAACGTGAGCGTGCGCGCCAATGCCCGCGCCGCTTTCTTGCGCTCCACATGAGGATCGTCGTCGCCCACTTGCACCAGCCGGAAATAGGCCTCGTAGGTGATGTAATTTTTCAGCACGTCGAGAATGAATTTTTCCTCAATCGCCTGGCGCATCGTGTACAGGTGAAAAGGCGACTCACCCGACGCGCCGGGTTCATCAAACACCTTTTTGGTCTTGAACTTGGGCGTGGCGGTAAAGGCAAAGAAACTCAGGTTCGGCTGCTTGCCGCGCTTCATCATCTCGCGCACCACACCGGCCAGGTGGTCGGCGTCGCCGTCATCGTCCTCATCCAGACCGTGATCCACGGCATAGCTGGCCGCTTCCTGCTCGATGCGGTTGGCATTCAACACGCCTTTGAGTTCCATCGCGCTCTCACCCGACTGCGAGCTGTGCGCCTCATCCACGATCACGGCAAACTGCTTGTCCTTGGTGGAGATGGCCACACCGTCTTGCCCTTCCTGCCGCAGCTTCTCCAGCGTCTCGCTGATGAATGGGAACTTCTGCAGCGTGGTGATCACAATCGGCGTGCCGTTGGCCAGCGCCTCGACCAGTTGGCGCGTGTCTTCGTCAATCTTCTGCACCACGCCCTGTTTGTGCTCAAACTGGTAAATGGTGTTTTGCAACTGCTGGTCCAGCACGCGCCGATCCGTGACCACGATCACCGAATCAAAAATCTTCTTGTCATGCGCATCGTGCAGGCTGGAGAGCCGATGCGCCAGCCAGGCAATCGAGTTGGACTTGCCGGAACCGGCCGAGTGCTGCACCAGGTAGTTGCGCCCTGGACCGAAGGCCTGCGCATGCGCTACCAGCCGCCGCACCGCATCCAGCTGGTGGTAGCGCGGAAAAATCATTGTCTCTTTGGTGATCTTCTTGATGCCCTCGTCGGTGAGGATGCGTTTCTCCTCAACCTGCAGATGCATGAAGCGGCCCAGAATATCCAGCAGGCTGTCGCGCTGCCACACCTCGCGCCACAGGTAGGCAGTGCGGTAGCCGCCATCCAAGGCGGGCGGGTTACCCGCGTGGCCGTTGTTGCCGAGGTTGAAGGGTAAAAAATAGGTCCTGTCACCACTGAGCCGCGTGGCCATAAAGACCTGATCCGGATCGACGGCGAAATGTACCAGTGTGCGTTTTTTAAAATCAAACAGCAACTCGCGCTGATCGCGGTGTTTCTTGTATTGTGTTTTGGCCTCTTCCACCGTCTGGCCCGACATTTCATTTTTCAGCTCCACCGTCGCAATCGGCAGGCCATTGACAAACAGCACCATGTCCAGGCTTTTGGAATGCGCCTCGCTGTAGAAAAGCTGGCGCGTCACGCTCAATACATTCTGGCCATAGAGCGCCAGCGTGTCGGGGTTCATGTTGTTGCTGGGCGCAAACACCGCCACGCGCAGCTTCTTGCCATAGCACTTGAAGCCCTGGCGCAGCACCTTGAGCATGCCCTTGGTTTCCAGCTCTTTTACCAAGTGGTCCAGCACCACCTTATCCGTCTCGCCCTTGTGAATGGCGTGCAGGCTTTGCCATACCTTGGGCTGCGTGGCTTGGATAAAGCCCAGCACAAGCGCCGGGTCCAAAGCACGCGCCTTGTCATAGCGCCCGGCAGCGGCGCCCGCGCGATAGTCCACAAAAACATACCCGCCCTGCTGGGTCAGGCTGTCCACAATGGCATCTTCCAGCCGGGCTTCGGTGTGTTTTTTCATGGGATGGAATGATTTATCTTTACTTTAGCGTTGCTCCTATGTAAGGCAAATGCGTTTGCCTTACATAGCGACGCCCCGAAAGCCACGTACATCTATCTTTCCGGTGGTGGCTGCGGTGATGAGGGCGGTGCGGTATTCGGTGAGGCGGGCGATGGCGGATTCGGCGTTCTCCGCCATGCGACCCAGTTTGGCAATGGTTGCGTCAACATACTCAGCGATAGCCACTTGCTCAATGAGGGGGGCACTGGCACTGGCAATTCAGCAATCTGCTCGCAAGTGATAGCGCCCTTGGTGCTGCCGCCATTCTCGCTTTCACTACGCAAATGTGAATAAGCCATATCAAACACGCGGCGGAGGAAACCGACGACGGCTTTTGCCTCGTCTGGCTTCACATAGGCGAGGTGTTGATTGATGGTTGCCTCAAAGAGAAGCGTACTGGCCATGCCGCGTGTGCGACCTTGACCGGTGATGCCCACCAGCACGGCAGGCGGTTGAATACGCGGCAAATGACATTCCGCCAAGGCAAGTGGCGTCACAAACTGGTCGGCGCTTGTGACCGCCTCCTGATTCACAACCGAACTGTTCAGCCAGGGATAAACACCATCATTCCAATAGGCAGGGTCTTCGCGATTTGGCGTAGAACCGTTGCCAATACGTGCAACGAATTTGAGGCGCTTTACTTCCCAAGGCGCGGGCACTTTGCCAAGCCACGCAATGCCGGAATCCCGCATTGGAACATCGGGGTTGAGGCCCTTGGTGACGGCTTGGGTGATGACGGCCAGGCGCTTTTCTTTGAGCTTCTCCAGTAGCTCTTCTTTCTTGGTGATCAGCGCGTCGATCTGGCCGGCTTTCCAGCCCAGGAAGGCGGCGATTTCTTGTTGCGTTGCCTTGTCTTCAGGGTAAGAAATGGACAAGCAAACTAGTGTTGTTGGATTGATTGCGGGATAGCTGACACCGGTTGAATTGGCGACCACTGCATCAATAAATGCAACGCTTTGAAGGGCGTACCCTAAGAACTTTCGATCTATGAATTCAAGCGCACGGATGACCGCAAAGCCCGTGGAGACAATCATGTTCTCCGGTGGCGACTCAATGGATGCGATTGCCTTCAGGTACGTCCGCACCGTGGAAACAATGGTGTCACCATCTTTTACGACTCGCCTGGCACGGGACGGCGCTTTCTCAAAATCCAGTGTTTCGATGCTGGTAATCCCGTCAATGAGATTGACGCTTGAAATATCCACGTAGACCATTTCAAATTCAGGATCAGTGGTTTCTGGCAGCGTTTCGTCATTGCAAGTGGCGACAAATTTCAGGCGACGAACGGTCCAGCCATTTGGAATAGCGGGCTCTTGCAACACATTTTTCGCGCTTGAGGGTGCATAAGCCGGGTAGCTCACGTTGCAGCCCCTTTGCGCTTCACCGACCTCGGTGCCGGAATTGCCTTCAGCTCCTTCGCCACCCGGTCAAAGTCCGCATCCACGGCACGTGGCAACAAGTCCTGCTGCTTGCGGTAACTGGCGTATTCCAGCTCCGCTTTGGCGCGTGCCTGCGCAGCAGAGATTTGCCCCGCATGGTCCAGCAACTGGCGCCCCGATATTTTTAAAAACTCATCCAGCTTGGTGAGCCAGTTCAGCATCGTCATGGGCTTGCGCTCCAGCGCTTGCAGCTCGGCATATTCGATGTAGAGATTGACGATGCGGTTGAGCACTTCCAGTTCATCGGCAGACAAATAGTTTTTGGCGACCGACACATCTTCCTTGCGCACCACGCCGCCGGGGCGGGTGGTTTGCAGGCCCATGTAGGGCTGGGCCGCATTGGCTCGTTCGTGGATGATTTCAGCCGCCGTGTGGCCGTGGGTGGCCCAGTGCATCTTGTTTTGCACCGTGGCAAAAAAATGTTGGGCCAACTCGGTATCGGGTGCGTAGTCCACGCTGGTGGCGTAGATGTCGAGCACCTTTTGGTAAAAGCGCCGCTCGGAGCTGCGGATGTCACGGATGCGCGCCAGCAGTTCATCAAAGTAGTCTGTCTGGCCTTTGCCCGGCGGATTTTTAAGCCGCTCGTCGTCCATGGTGAAGCCCTTCACCAGGTACTCGCTCAAACGTGCCGTCGCCCACTGGCGGAACTGGGTGCCACGGTGGCCGCGCACCCGGTAGCCTACAGCCAAAATGGCCTCCAGACGGTAATGGCGCAACTGCCGGGAAACGGCCCGGTTGCCTTCCTGACGAACTTGTAAGTAATCCTTACAAGTTGCCTCCTCCGACAACTCGCCTTCTGCAAAGATGGCTTTGAGGTGCAGGGTGACGTTCTGCGGTGTGGTCTGAAACAGTTCTGCAAGCTGCGCTTGCGTCAGCCAAAGCGTGTCGTTCTCGAACCGACATTGGATGCGGGTGTTGCCATCCTCAGTTTGGTAGAGGACGAATTCAGAGCCTGAAATGGATGATGAGGGCTCGCTACTCATGCTGTCACTTCCCTGAGCATGGCCATGATGTCCTGCTCCAGCGCGGTGATGTCAGCCGCAATCTCGTCCAGCGGGCGCGGCGCTTCGTATTCGTAAAAATGGCGATTGAAGGGAATCTCATAGCCGACCTTGGTCTTGCTGTGGTCAATCCAGGCGTCGGCGCGGTAGGGCAGTACTTCGGCGGTCAGATAGGCCTCGCAGTGGCTTTCTACTAATTCAAGCAGGGGCGCCACGTCCACCTTGCCCTTGTTCTTTTTGCCTTCGTAGTCCAGCGGTAGCGGCAGGGTGATGCCGGGTGGTAGGGGCACGTTTTCAGTGTCGCGCAGGTCGGCATCGGGTTCCGACTCGCCTTTTTTGTTCCAGCAGATTTCGGCGCTGGGGTCTTTCTCGCCCAGGCTTCCCGCTGCCAGCAGGGCATCTTTGAGCTTGGCTTCCAGCGTGAGGCCCGCCTTTTTGAAGGCGGCAGCCAGTTGCACCTCGAACAGGGCACGGTCTTTGACGAGTTGGCCGGCGTCGAAGGCGCGTTTCATGCTGCCGAGCACCTCCAGAATAGCGGCCTGCGCGGCCGCACCGACCAAAATTTCTTCTTCGATCTTGGCCTTGGTCTTGGCATCGGTTTTGCGTTTGCGGGAAAGGGCCAGTTCAACGAAGGTGCTGGTCGCTTTAAAGCGGGCCACGCGTTCTTCGGTCACCGCGAAATTCAGCCGCAATGGGCGCTCGACGGTGATCTTGAGGTAGCCGAAGTCCTGGTTGTCAAAAATATTGCTGACGAAAAGGCTCTTGGACTGGTCGCGTTTGGCGTCCACATTGGTCTGGATTTCGCCCACGGTCTGACGCACGTTGTTTTGAAAGTCGCCATACAGGCGGGTGAGCGTAGCGATGTGATTCGGCGTGCCGTCAAGGCCATCGCCCACGCGTTTGCGCTTGTTGCCAAGGCTTTTTTTCATCTTCCAGGCGAAGTCGGTGCCGTTGATGAGCTGAACCTTGCCCGCGCGCTGGGCGCGTTTGCGGTTGGTGACGATCCAGACATAGGTGTAGATGCCGGTGTTGTAGAACAGCTGATCCGGCAGGCCGATGACCGCTTCAAGCATGTCGTTTTCAATAATCCAGCGGCGGATGTTGCTCTCGCCGCTGCCAGCGTCGCCAGTGAAGAGCGGTGAGCCGTTGAAGACGATGGCAATGCGCGAGCCCTCGCCGCCTTCGGTGGGCGACTTCTCCATCTTGGAGATCATGTGCAGCAAGAACAACAGCGCGCCATCGTTGATGCGCGGCAGGCCGGGGCCAAAGCGGCCGTTGAAGCCAAACTCGTTGTGCTCACGGGTGACGTGATCTTTTTCTGGCTTCCACTCCACGCCAAAGGGCGGGTTGGCCAGCATGTAGTGAAAGTGTTCGTTGGGGTGGCCGTCACCATCGGCAAAGCCCTCTTTGGTCTTGCCCGTGCCCAGGGTGTCGCCAAAGACGATGTTCTTCACGTCCTCGCCCTTGATCATGAGATCGGAACCACAAATGGCAAAAGACTCGGGGTTGTATTCCTGCCCAAAGAGCTCCAGATGTGCACCAGGATTAAGGCCGGTTTCGGGGTCAGCAATGAGCTTCTCCGACTCAGACAGCATGCCACCGGTGCCGCAGGTGGGGTCGTAAATTTTGATGACCTTACGCGCCCGGTACACCAGATCGTCATGGGTGAAAAGGATGCTCACCATGAGCTTGATGACCTCACGCGGCGTGAAATGGTCTCCGGCTTCCTCATTGGCTTGTTCATTGAAGCGCCGCACGAGGTCTTCAAACAGATAACCCATGGCAATATTGGGAATCGTGTCCGGGTGCAGGTCCACGGCGGCCACCTGCTTGATCACTTCAAACAAACGGTTGGCTTCCTCCAGCTTCTCGATCTCCTCATCGAACTTGAACTTTTCGATGATCTTGCGGGCACGGGTTGAAAATCCGGCCATGTAATTGGCCAGGTTGGCGGCAAGCTTGTCAGCGTCGCCAAGAAGCTTCTGAAAGGTAAATTCGCTGGTGTTGTGAAAAGTCAGGCCAAACTTCCGATTGATCATCTTCTCGATGGTTTCAACATCGTATTTGCCTTCTTCCTTGAGCTTTTTGTGAAAAGCAATCACTTTATCTTTGGTGCTCTCCAGAACGCAATCAAGACGACGAAGTACGGTGAGCGGGATCATCACCCGGCGGTATTGCGGCGGGCGGTAGGGGCCGCGCAACAAGTTGGCGATATTCCAGATGACGTCGCCGTGTTGTTTGAGGGCGTCGAGGTTTTTCATGGGGTGAGCAGTTCAAGAAGGATCGGGGGCTGGCATCACGCCGCTCCCTTTGGCTGTCATTCTAGGGTGTCGCTCAGACCTGATACATTACAAGTAAAATTGGCCTCTAGCCCCCGTAGTCATTGCATAGTATGCTATAAAATATATAGCGTCTACTGCGCCGCCCGCCGCAGTGTCTCCATCACCGGGCGGCGCAGCACGTCACGCAGACCCCACCAGCCCGCGGCCAGCGCCAGCAGCGCGCCGCTAATCGACCCCAGCAGCGGCACCCAGAGCGAGATGCTCCAGTCAAACTCAAACACATAGCGCGCCAGCGCCCAACCGACCGCGCTGGCGACGATGGAGGCCAGAAAACCGGCGAGCAAGCCCACGCCGATCAGCTCGATCCGTTGCACCTGGCGCAGCAGGCTGCTTTTGGCGCCGACGGCGCGCATGATGGCAAATTCACGGGCGCGCTCCTCGCGCGTGGCCGTCACGGCGGCAAACAGCACCACCAGGCCGGCTGCCAGGGTAAAGGCAAACAAAAACTCCACCGCGCCAATCACCTGATCCAGCACGCGCTGCACCTGTGCCAGCGTGGCCGTCATGTCGACGCTGGTGATGTTGGGGAAAGCGCGCACCAGGGTGTTGTCAAAACCAGGTGTTGCTGGCGCCTTGAAGGCGCTCATGAAGGTGCTGGGGACATCGGGCAGTGTACTTACCGGGTACATGACAAAAAAATTGGCCCGCATCGAGCCCCAGTCCACCTTGCGCAGGGAGGTGATTTTGGATTGAATCTGCTGCCCGCCGACGTCAAAGTTCAGGCTGTCACCGATCTTGATACCGAGTGTTTTGGCAATCCCTTCTTCCACGCTGATGGCGCCGGGCTCTTCTTCAATCCAGCGACCGGCAACCAATTCATTTTGAGCCGGCTTCTTCGCGCTGTTGGACAGGTTGAACTCGCGATCTACCAGATGTTTGGCGCGGTCGTCTGCATAGTCGTCGGGCGTCACCACCCGGCCATTGATCGCCACCAGACGGCCTCGAATCATGGGATACCAGTCAAATTTGCTCACCCCCGCAGCGCGCAGGGCGGCCGCAAACGCATCGCCCTGTTCCGGCATGACGTTGATGACAAAGCGGTTCGGCGCATCGGCCGG
>DATCIC010000438.1:0-2644 GCA_036508025.1 Rhodoferax sp.
CGCCGAGCAGTTTGCCTTGAGCGACCGGGTGTTTGCCCGCCGCCTGCAAAGCCAGGGCCTGAGTTACTCCGATGTGGTGGATGCGGTGCGCAAGGAGGCCGCGTGCACCGCGGTGGCCGACACCGATGACACGTTTGTCGACATTGCCCAGCGCCTGGGCTTCTCGGAAGCCAGTGCGTTCAACCGGGCCTTCAAACGCTGGACCGGGCACAGCCCCGGCGAGTGGCGGGCCACGCAGCAAAGTCGATAGGTTTTGCTATTGTTTTTATAGCTTCTTGCGCAGTATCTGCGGGGGCTACTGGCCTGTTTGGCTTGTAAAGATGGCGCAGATATAGTTTTTCCCGTTGCCAGTCATCCCAAAGGTAATCGAGTGGCGCCGAGAAGCCAATTTGAACGCCAAATTTTGGAACTCACGCCAATCCCAATGTCGGGTCTGAGGCAAGCAGATTGAGAAGTTGTATGTCTGGAACGTGTCTTTTGCCGACATAGAAAACACGTAGACTTTGCCCGTTGGTTACCGGCTAGCGACCAGTCGTAGGCAACGACAACTATGACGTCCCTGGTTCGAGCCGAGATCGAGGAGTCAAGAACTCCAAACGAATCAAGCACTTAGGTCTCTGGCTTAGGTGCTTTCTTTGTGTCTAGGTTGGTCCATTGCAAACCATTGAGTTGTGCATTGGTTCGGTGGTGGGGTGAAGAGATATGCTGGAAGGCTTTTGGGCTCTAATGGCCACGTCCCTTGCCCTGTGGGCGCTTCCATTGGTCCCGCTGGCTGTCAATCGCTTGACATTTGACAAGTGCCAACCATATCCAGTGATCAAATAATCATCGTCAGGCATCAAGCAAGGGCTGACCCATATGTTCGGATGACGCCAGCCGCGCCAACAAGGTGATACCTGCCAGTAGATGGGTATGACGGACGGGAACACCAAAGAGGTTTCACGCCCGGTTTTTTTCCTTGGGGCAGCTACATCAGACTTTCTCACAACTGAAAGAGGCAAGAAATGAAATATGTCATAGGTCTAGGTTTTTTGACGGCGGCGTTGACTGCAATGCCTGCGACTTCATATGCTCAGCAGTCGGCATATACGTCGAAAGACGTCAACCTTCGGGCCGGACCGTCCAGGGATTACCCCGTTGTTGCCATGCTTCCGGCCGGGGTCTCGATATCGGTCGAGGGCTGTCTGAGCGACTACCGTTGGTGTGATGTCGTAGCAGGCCCCGATCGTGGCTGGGTGTATGCGGGAAACATCGTTTATCCATACCAAGCTTCAACTGTTCCTGTGCTCACGTATGGCGCCATGATCGGCATCGGCATCATCGCGTTCAGTATTGGAAACTATTGGGATGATCACTACCGTGCCAGTCCCTGGTACCCCCAGAGACAGCGCTGGATCGACAGGCCGCATCCCGCGTTCGGGCCCGATGGTCCTCGTCTGCCGCCGCTGCGTCCGGGATTCGGGCCGGGTGGAGGTCAACGTACGCCTCAGGGTCAACGCCCGGGCGATGCTCAGCGACCATCCCATGCACAGGGTCCGATAGGGGGCCAACGTCCACCTCAGGGTCAGCGCCCAGGCGGTGCTCAGCGGCCATCCCAGGGACAGGGTCCGAGTGGGGGACAACGTCCGCCTCAACGTCAACGACCGGACAGCGGTCAGCAGCCACCCCAGGGTCAAGGGCCAGGTGCAGGTGCAGGTGCAGGTGCAGGCCATCGTCCACGTCAGGGTCGACTTCCCGAAGATGTTCGGAATCCGTAACAGAATTAAGGGTCATTTAAACGCGGTTGTCATGGCCTGCCGCTAGGGGTTGAGCGTTGACTACCATCATCCGCTTCTCGGCATCTCCGACCACGTCCCTCGCCTGTCATGTGTGGGGCGAAATCGGCCCGCCGACGTTGACCGCCACCCTATGAATGTCATATCTCACGTGGACGTCACTCTATCGATCAAACACTCTACGGCCACAACTCACGACTGGCGGAACTCCTGCCGCACCGCTGGGTCGCGCCTACCTCTACCTGATCGCTTACGCACGGTCAATATGGGTTTGCCGCGCGCTTACAGAAGACCTTCAGCTATTCAACAACGACCGTGAGCTTGAAGTTTTTCACAATCGGCTTATTGACCTTCGCAGCACAGCAGTGGCACACGCTGATTGGACGCAGCACAATACTCAACTAATCACAAATGATAAGCAGTTTGGGTTAAAGCGTGAACACTCTCAACCGGATTACATGCAGGGTATAGATATTGCGCTCTTACGGCGCCTGGTGGAACATGTCGAGGTTGCGACAAGAGGTCTTGCCTACGACATGGATGTCTACTACCAGACTGAGATTGAACGCGCTGAAGCCACTCTGCCTATCGATAACTGCCGCCTCTGAATGTCAAGTCTCAGCCTGCTGGAGCCAGACAACTTTCTCCGAAGTCGACCGTCAAAATTGAAGATCAACAATGTGGCGATGTGTGCTTCGGTTGTGCAGCGTAACCAGACGACCACGAGCACCCGCTTTCGGGTAGGCCAATTTCATCATTTCAGCCACCGGCTAGCCGCGGTTCATGGCGGGCAGCTCAAGCGGGGTAGCGCGCGCGTGCGCGTCACGCAGAAGGACGGCACCGTGCTCGAAAACCTGCGCACGGCGCCC
>DATCIC010000439.1:0-3772 GCA_036508025.1 Rhodoferax sp.
CGTCTCGGGTTGGCGCGCTCCCCGTTCAGGGTCATGTTCGGATTGTTGTGGAGCAAGTCGTACGAAAGGCCGTTGACCGACGGCGTATCGGCAAGCGAAAAGAACTTGGGGGCGGGAACACCGACCCAGCTTTCTTCGAGCGGGAGGTTCGCCGCATTCGGATAGGTTCCGAAATAGTTATCGAACGTCCTGTTCTCCGGGATGAAAATCACCACGTGCTTCACCGGCGACAGCGCCCTCCCAGGTGCATCGCTGCTGCCACCGCCGCAGCCAGAAAGGAACAACAAACCAGTGGCAATGGCAAGGCTCAGGGAGCGCCGGGTGAAAGTGTTGGGTGTTTTCATGGAAAGAGGGAGAGAGAGTTGCGACGACGTGTCGGACAGGATCTTGTCACGCGTCTGTGACAGCGCTGTGACATGTGCGCTCTGCGTACACTGCCGCCATGCCTTTGTCCACCCCGCGCATCATTCTGGCGACTTTGAACGCCCGTTACATCCACGCCTCGCTGGGGCTGTGTTACCTGCTGGCCAATCAAGCGCATGCTGATCCTGGGCGGTGGCATCATCGGCACCCACGCCGGCGACATGATTGGCGAGATTGCGCTGGCGATTGAGATGGGCGCGGACGCGGTGGACATCGGCAAAACCATCCACCCGCACCCGACGCTGGGCGAGAGCATCGGCATGGCGGCGGAAGTGGCGCATAGTAGCTGCACCGACTTGCCGCCAGCGCGGAAGTAGCACACAGGGCCAGCCCGGGCGAGGTGGCACTCGGGCTTATCAACACCCGGAGCCTGCTGTGTGTTGCGGGCGCTTGCGCTAAAAAATGGCGGACTAAACCGGACCCGGCGCCAAACCGAGCGCGTGAAAGACCTGAATTGCCGCCCAGGCATCGTTGGCGGAATAGACAATCTGGCTTTCCGACAGCTGCCGGTTGGCCCAGTTCGAGGTGGTGGCCTTTCGCGACTTCAAAAAACGCCGCTTGAACACCACGGCCACGGCGCCCCGGACGCCGAGCTCTTTCGCATAGCCTTTTTCCCGGAAAACCACATTGAGATCGAGCACATTTTGGGGCCGTACGCCCAATGTGCGCATGATTTGCACATGGTCACCGGCCAGGCCGAACCCGACCTTGGTAATGCGCTCTGATACCACGGATAGGAATTTCAACCACCTGGACCCAAGTATCGCCCGTCGGAACAGCGGTCAAACCACGTAAAAACCCCGCGCCATTCCCGCAGCATTGCGCTGGCGGGTCGATGCCCCACCAAAATTTGCTGCCCTTCAGGGTGATTTTCGGTGCGTGGGGCATGGCTGGCGCACGGCTACCGCGCAGCAAGTCTGAATCGCCGTTTCACTCAGTCACCAGTTGACACGCTGATCGACATCAAAGTCGGGTGCCGGTTGCGCCGCCAGGTCCCAGTGCGGCGCGGTCGTGTGCCTCAATGCAGACACCGGCATCCACCGTAAAGCTGGACACGCCGCCGGTACTGCGCCGGGCGCCGTCGGCCTTGGGCGAGCACACCGAGGAGGTGCTGGCCGAGCTGGGGCTGGACGCGGCGCAAAGGGCGGCGCTGCGGCAGGCCGGGGTGGTGTAGTCAACCGCTACTAAACACGTAGCGGCTACCGCAATGTGCACACGGGCCAGAAGCCTATTTGACCCTGTATGTTGCGGCCGACGACCTTTTGGCCCTGGTTGCCGACTTTGACCGCCCCAGGACAAAGAAGCTCTTGCGCATAGATCTAAACGCCTTGGTCGGCGACTTTAACCGGGTGTCACCGTGGGGGTGGGCACGACGACACCCGGTTGCTTACATCACAGGTTAAGAGCGCTCGTCAGATCACCCATTGGCTTGCCACCGTTCTTCACCAAAGAGTCGTCACGCAGCTTCAGGCCGGACAGCGTATCCAGACCGAAGGTGCGGGTGATGAGGCGCAGCACCGAAGCGGTGTCGAACTGGGTGTGATCCACCGTGCCCTTCTTGGCGAGCGGCGAAACGATGATGGCCGGAATACGGGTGCCTGGGCCAACCCAATCGCCCTTGGGCGGTGTTGCGTGATCCCATGCACCACCGTTTTCGTCATAGGTGATCACGATGACCATGTTCTTGTACTGCGGGCTGGCCTGCAGCTTGGCCACCAGATCGGTGATCTTTTGGTCACCATCGTTCAGATTGGCGTAACCCGGATGCTGGTTGTAAACGCCTTCAGGCTTGTAGAACGAAACCGCAGGCAGCGTTCCAGCCGCCGCGTCCTTGACGAGGTCGTTGTAGTCCTGCAAGTGAGCAGCCCGGTACGCCGCGTTGGTGTTGGGGTCGAGCTTGGCAAAGTAGTTGAACGGCTGGTGATGGGGTTGGAAGTCCACCGCGCTGGTGCTCGCCACGCCGTTTGTATCTCCCGCGTAGATCACCGTACGCTTGACTGTGGGGTCTTGCTGTCCATCGGCGGTGGCAGCGGTCCAGGCACCTGCGTACCACTTCCAGTTCACGTTCTTCTTGTCGAGCAAGTCACCAATGGTGGTGGCGGTTTGCGCCGGCAATGTGGTTGCCTTTGATGGGTCGGTCAACTTCATGTCACCTGAGGCCACAGGCGTGTTGCCGCTGGGCTGGTACGATGCCTGCATCGTGTTGATGGCGTAAAACTTGTTGTCGCCAGCGTAGTTTTTCGGTGTCACGTTGCCGCTGAGCACGAAAGTTGGCTTGCCATCCATGGCAGAGGCCGGGCTGGTTGCTGCGGTGGTCAAGTTGTAGGTGAAGTTGCCCTTGGCATCCTGGTTGACCGCCGCAATGGTCGGTTTCGCGGCTGCGGTATCAGCGTTGGCATACTCAGGCGCACATGCGCAGATCAGGTACTGGTGGTTCAGGAACGAACCGCCATATGCAGCCTGGAAAAAGTTGTCTGCCAGCACGTTGTCCTTGGCGAGCTTGTACAGGCCCGAAGCGCTGTAGTCAAAATAGCCCATGACCAGACCGCCCGAATCGGCCCAGGCGGCAAACCCGTCATTGGCCCCGCCGTTGATCTGCATCTGGTTTTCAAAGAAGCGGTGATACATGTCGCGGGTGACGCTTGTCCCGTCCAGTGTGACACCCGCGCTGGTCTGGAAAGCAGTGGCAATATTGAACGGTGCATTGGCCAGATTCATGCTCTGTGCCTGGGTGACCATCTTGGTCTGCCCGGCCGCAGTCACGCCACCCCAAGTCGGCGGCAGCGTGCTCAGCACAGCGCCATTGCGATCTTTTTGCGATGCGAATGTCTTGAGCTTGCCGGTGCTGTCGAAAAGACCATCGGCACCCGGGAAATTGCCAAACAAGTTGTCGAACGAGCGGTTTTCGGCGTAGATCACCACCACGTTTTTCACATTGCTTTGCAGGCTGGTGGTGAGTTGTTCAGCCGGGCTCGGCAGGACCGAGCCGGAGCCGCCGCAGGCAGTGAGTGAGCAGGCTGCAGCAAGGGCAGTCAGTGCAAAGATGGAACGGGTGAGAACGGATCGGCGGACGTGCATGAAGGAACCTCGTGTTTCGTGATGGAAATAGAAATGAACAATAGAACAGCAGGCATCGTCACACAAGAATATGACAAATTGATGAATTGATTGAGTGTGATCAACGAATTCGACGAATTCATCAAATCGTCATATTGACAGCGTACAAACTACACCATGCGCTCAACTCCCTTCCGCCTGTCAAACATCCTCGTCGGCTTGCGGCTTGCGGCCTGCTTCTGCCGCCGTTGTGCTGGCGGTTGTGGGGCTCGTCAATTGCGGTGGGGGCAGC
>DATCIC010000440.1:0-3026 GCA_036508025.1 Rhodoferax sp.
GGTCGACATTGGCGCCGGCACAACCGACATCGCGATATTTACCAACGGCGCCATTCGCCACACTGCGGTCATCCCGATTGCGGGCGACCTGATCACCAGCGACATTGCGATGGCACTGCGCACACCGACCAAGGACGCCGAAGAGATCAAGGTCGAGAGCGGCTACGCCAAGCAGCTGTTGGCTGACCCCGAAGCCCAGGTTGAAGTGCCGGGCCTGGGCGACCGCGGCCCGCGCATGCTCAGCCGCCAGGCGCTGGCCGGGGTCATTGAGCCACGGGTGGAAGAAATCTTCTCGCTGGTGCACCAGGTGATGCGCGAGTCGGGCTTTGAGGAAATGCTCTCCAGCGGCATCGTGCTCACCGGGGGCAGCAGCGTCATGCCCGGCATGGTGGAACTCGGCGAAGACATCTTTTTGAAACCGGTGCGGCGCGGTATTCCCCAATATTCAAGTGCCTTGGCCGACATGGTGGCGCAGCCGCGCGCTGCCACCGTCATGGGCCTGCTCGAAGAAGCGCGCATGGCGCGCCTGCGCGGCTTCAAGGTGGCCCAAAAAAATGGCTCCATGAAAACATACTTTGGCTCCGTCAAGGACTGGTTTGTGGGGAACTTTTAGCCATGAATACCCAACTTTGGCTGTCCCGGGCCAGTCCCCACGGACGCAAGCGATGGCGATGGCGTCCCTCAGAACCGCGCGCCCGACCCGCCAAGAATTTGAACAGTTTCAGCCATATCCAACCCATTGAAATCCAAGGAGCAAAAAATGCCTATCGAAATGATTGAAGAACAAGCCTTTAACCTGGGCACCCAGATCAAAGTCATCGGCGTCGGCGGCGGCGGCGGCAACGCCGTCGGCCACATGATTGACTGCGGCGTGCAAGGCGTGGAGTTCATCTGCGCCAACACCGACGCGCAGGCCCTGAGCCGCAGCGATGCGCACAAATGCATCCAGCTCGGCACCACCGGCCTGGGCGCTGGCAGCAAGCCCGATAAAGCGCAAGAAGCCGCAGAAAGGGCGGTCGATGACATCC
The DNA here is from genome assembly GCA_036508025.1 of Rhodoferax sp. Taxonomy (GTDB): domain Bacteria; phylum Pseudomonadota; class Gammaproteobacteria; order Burkholderiales; family Burkholderiaceae_C; genus Rhodoferax. The sequence goes on from DATCIC010000440.1 coordinate 1,029, forward strand.
GGGCCGCCATTGAGGGTGCGCACATGCTGTTCATCACCGCCGGTATGGGCGGCGGCACCGGCACGGGTGCGGCGCCGGTGATTGCGCGTGTGGCGCGTGAAATGGGTATTTTGACGGTCGGCGTGGTCACCAAGCCGTTTGACTTTGAAGGCGGTCGCCGCATGACCAATGCCGACAATGGCCTGATCGAGCTCGAAGCCAATGTCGATTCGTTGATCGTGGTGCTGAACGAGAAATTGCTCGACGTGCTCGGTGACGACGTGACACAAGACGAGGCCTTTGCCCATGCCAACGATGTACTGAAAAACGCCGTTGGCGGCATTGCCGAAATCATCAACGTGCCGGGCCTGATGAACGTCGACTTTGAAGACGTGCGCACCGTCATGGGTGAGCCTGGCAAGGCCATGATGGGCACCGCCATGGCCGCCGGGCCGGATCGGGCGCGCATTGCGGCGGAACAAGCCGTGGCTTGCCCGCTGTTAGAGGGCATCGACCTGTCGGGGGCCAAGGGCGTGTTGGTGTTGATCACGGCTGCCAAAGGGTCTCTGAAACTGTCCGAGTCCAAGCTGGCCATGAACACCATTCGTGCCTACGCCTCACCTGACGCCCATGTGATCTATGGCACCGCCTACGACGACGCGCTGGGTGATGAAATCCGTGTCACCGTCGTGGCCACGGGCCTCTCGCGCCAGGGCGTACGGCGCACCGCGCCGCCGCTGCAGATACTGCGCACCGGCACCGACAATGTGCCGTTTCAAGTGCCAAGCTTCAATCCGGCTGGCACCAGCGGTAATGTCTCTGCCATGATGCCCAACGGTTCGGGCAGTGCGGGCCGGGCGCAGCCCGACTACAACGCCATGGCCACGCCCAGTGTTTGGCGCCGGCCGCCGGACCGCACGCAGGCCGCAGCCAAGGTGGACGCGCTGGCCAGTGGCGGCATGGACGACTTCGAGATTCCGGCCTTCTTGCGCAAGCAAGCGGATTGACGCCTTCAAGCGGCCAGTCATGTTGGCTTTGACCGGGCCTGACGCCGTGGCGGCGCAGGCGCAGCAGGACGGGCGATGAAGCCGGTGTTGCGTTGGCTCGGCCTGGTGGCGGCAGCGGTGCTGGCGCTGCAACTCTATTTTGTGGTTCGTATTGCCGCCATGGCGCTGGTGGACCCGCAGTCCACCGCCTTTCAGCGCTCGCAGGTGTGGCGCCAGTGGCACGACAAAGGCAGTTGGCGCTGGCGTCAGCAGTGGGTGGCTTACCCGCAGATCGCCGACAACCTCAAACGTGCGGTGATCGCCTCGGAGGACGATAGTTTCATCTACCACGACGGCGTGGACTGGGATGCGCTGGAGAAGGCCTGGCAAAAAAATGCCAAGGCCGAGGCGCAAGCGGCCAAGCAACAGGCAGCCCAAGCTGCTAAAGCCACCAAAGCGCCAACGCCCTCCAAAAAAGCCGCAACGCCGACCACAGACAAACCGCTGGCCCGGGCCGCCAAAGTCGTCGGCGGCTCCACCATCACGCAACAACTGGCAAAAAATCTGTTCTTATCGGGCGAACGCACGCTCTTGCGCAAGGGTCAGGAGTTTGTCTTGACCATGCTGCTGGAGGCTTTGCTCAGCAAGCAGCGCATTCTGGAGATTTACCTCAACAACGTGGAGTGGGGCGAGGGTGTCTTTGGCGCCGAAGCTGCCGCGCAGCGTTACTTTGGCAAACCGGCATCCAAATTGAGCGCCTATGAAGCCGCGCGCCTGGCCGTGATGTTGCCGCGCCCCAAGTATTTTGAAAAACTGCCCAATTCCAGCTATGTTGCCGGGCGCGCCAACGTGATTGCCAACCGCCTGAACAACGCTGAATTGCCCTGATGCCGCGTCATCTGCCATAAAAATGAGAATCCTCGGCATAGACCCCGGCTTGCGCACCACCGGCTTTGGCGTGATTGACGTCGCGGGCGCTGACTTGAGCTATGTTGCCAGCGGCACCATCAGCACCATGCATCTGGACAAAGGC
>DATCIC010000441.1:0-8151 GCA_036508025.1 Rhodoferax sp.
AAACAGGGCGATGCCTAAAAATTCTTCCAGCGCCGTGATCTGCCGCGACACCGCGCCTTGCGTCAGCGCCAGCTCTTGCGCGGCGCGCGTGTAGCTTTGCTGGCGGGCGGCGGCTTCAAAGCAGGCCAGGGCCTGGAGCGAGGGGATTTTTCTGCGCATGATGTGCTAAATATACACAATTATTAGATCAGTGTTAGAGATTTTTGCTACTAATATAGCAGCTACATGCGCTTTCAATACGGTGGCTAGAGCTGAATATAGTCAACTATTTTTATGACCGTACAAGGTACTTTTAAAAATCACTTATTACAAATAATCATGCTTCGGTGATTATTCATCGTTTGCCCTCCATCCGGCTGGGCGCTACCATGCGTTATCTGTCCTTTCATTTTCATCAGGAGACCCTCTCATGGCCCACGCAACTTTCAACTGGCAAGACCCCTTTTTGCTGAGTAGCCAACTCAGTGACGATGAGCGCATGGTGCGCGATGCCGCCGCCGCCTACTGCCAGGACAAACTGCAGCCGCGCGTGATTGAAGCCTTTCGCAAGGAGCAGACCGATGTCGCTGTCTTCCGAGAAATGGGCGCGCTCGGCCTGCTCGGCCCCACCATCCCCGAGGCCTACGGCGGCCCGGGTCTGAGCTACGTCGCCTACGGCCTGATCGCCCGTGAAGTCGAGCGCGTTGACTCCGGCTACCGCTCCATGATGAGTGTGCAAAGCTCGCTCGTGATGCTGCCGATTTTTGACTTTGGCACCGAGGCACAAAAGCAGAAATACCTGCCCAAACTGGCCAGCGGCGAATGGATCGGCTGCTTTGGCTTGACCGAGCCCGACCACGGCTCCGACCCCGGCTCCATGGCCAGCCGCGCGCACAAGGTGGCGGGCGGCTACAAGCTCAGTGGCGCCAAGATGTGGATCTCCAACAGCCCGATTGCTGACGTGTTTGTGGTCTGGGCCAAAGAGGTTTCCGAGAGCGGCAAAGTTGGGCCGATTCGCGGCTTTGTGCTGGACAAAGGCATGGCGGGTTTGAGTGCTCCCGCCATTCACGGCAAGGTCGGCTTGCGCGCATCCATCACGGGTGAGATCGTGATGGACGGTGTGTTTTGCCCGGAAGAAAACGCCTTCCCCGAAGTGCGCGGCCTCAAAGGCCCGTTCACCTGCCTGGATTCGGCCCGCTACGGCATTGCCTGGGGCACGCTGGGCGCGGCCGAAGACTGCTGGCTGCGCGCGCACCGCTACGTCATGGACCGCAAACAGTTTGGCCGCCCGCTGGCTGCCAACCAGTTGATCCAGAAAAAGCTGGCTGACATGCAAACCGAAATTGCGCTCGGCCTGCAAGGCTGCCTGCGGCTGGGGCGCATGAAAGACGAAGGCACGGCCTCGGTCGAGCTCACCTCCCTGCTGAAACGCAATTCCTGCGGCAAGTCGCTCGACATCGCCCGCCTGGCGCGGGACATGATGGGCGGCAATGGTATTTCGGATGAGTTTGGTGTGGCGCGGCATCTGGTAAATCTGGAGGTGGTGAACACCTATGAAGGCACGCACGACATCCACGCCCTGATTCTGGGACGTGCGCAGACGGGCATTGCGGCGTTTGCGAACTGAGCGATTGGCTTCCTTGCATCGGCTGCTTGGGTGACTTTTGTCATGGCGGCGTTCAGTTGGCAGATGGTTGGTTTTGTTCGCTGATTTGCTCTTGGGATATTGGGTTTTGTTGCTTTTGTATTCCCCCCCCTCTCCCCCAACCCCTCTCCACCCCCGCCGGGGCGGAAAGGGGAGCTAACCGCCACATTTGGCCAACTCTTTAATGGTGGGAAATTTGTTTCTTGAGGGTGCGCTGGCCTCAAAGTTTCGCCATGGCATTGACCGGCTGATCACCCGAATGGTCCATCAAAGACCGTCCCGTTCGAGCCGAGCTTGTCGAAGCCTTGCATGCCCTTCGACAAGCTCAGGGCGAACGGACAAGTGAACAATCCGGGATGAATTTGATCGCTATGTTCATGAGTTACCGCCACTTTGAGGCCAGCGTGCAGTCGAGTAGTCATTTCCCACCGTAAAGGACGCGGCCAAATGAGGCTCCCCTCTTTCGCCCGGCGGGGCGAGAAAGGGGCGGGGGGGTATGAGTGGGGGAAAAATCACAAAAAACAAATCCTAACCAGTCAACCGCAGCGCATTCAAACAAGTCAAAAACGAATTGAAATCGAAATTGAAAGCAGCCATGAATCCAGCCAACTCACAAGCCACGCCGCCAGAGGGCGCACTCAGCCACCTCAAGGTCTTGGACCTCTCCCGCGTCCTCGCTGGCCCCTGGTGCACCCAGATGCTGGCCGACCTGGGCGCTGACGTGATCAAGGTCGAGCGTCCCGGCGCTGGCGACGACACGCGCCACTGGGGCCCGCCGTTCCTCAAGGATGCAGACGGTAACGACACAACCCAGGCCACTTATTTCACCGCCTGTAACCGCAACAAACGCGCCATCACGCTCGACATGGCCAAGCCGGAAGGCCAGGCGCTGATCCGCCAGCTGGCGCTGGAAAGCGACATCCTGGTGGAGAACTTCAAGGTCGGCGGCCTCAAGCAATACGGCCTTGATTTCGAGAGCCTGCATGCCATCAATCCGCGCCTGATCTACTGCTCGGTCACCGGCTTTGGCCAGGACGGCCCGTACGCCGAGCGTGCCGGTTACGACCTGATGATCCAGGCCATGAGCGGCCTGATGAGCATCACCGGCGAGGCCGATGCGACGCCCGGCGGCGGCCCGATGCGCGCCGGCGTGGCGGTGATCGACATCTTCACCGGCGTCTATGCCACCAGCGCCATTCTGGCGGCACTCGAAGTGCGCCACCGCACGGGCGCAGGCCAGCACATCGACATGGCCCTGCTCGATGTCGGCATGGCCGTGCTGGGCAACCAGGCGGCGGGCTACCTGAACACCGGCGCCGTGCCGCAGCGCCAAGGCAATACGCACCCCAGTCTGGCGCCGTACCAGACCTTCCCCACCCTGGACGGCGCCATGCTGCTGGCGGTTGGCAACGACGGCCAGTTTGCCCGCTTCTGTCAGGCCGCCGAGCACCCCGAGTGGTCAAGCGACCCCCGTTTTGCCAGCAACACCTTGCGCGTCAAACACCGCGACGCCTTGATCCCGGCGCTGCAAGCGCTCACCCAAACGCGCACCACCGCGCAGTGGAGTGCCCTGCTCGAAGACAAAGCCGTGCCTTGCGGCCCGATCAACGACCTCGGCCAGGCCTTTGCCGACGCCCAGGTGCAGGCCCGAGGTTTAGTGGTAAATCAGGCTGTAGACCCCGTCAATACTGCACAAGCAGCTATTAAACAAATAGCAAACATCGTCACGGTGGCGAGCCCGCTGCGCTTGCTGGCCACGCCGCCCGTGCTGCACCGGGCGCCACCAAGCTTGGGCGAGCACACCGATGAAGTGCTGGCCGAGTTGGGGCTGGATGCGGCGGCGATTGCAGCTTTGCGCGCGGCTGGGGTGGTGTAGCCAGTTGCCAGGAAACATAGCTTCTCCGACTTGGTACGATGCGGCCAAAGGGAAAAGCTATTTATGGACAAGAAGACGGGCAATGATGTCATCCATTTCTATCGAAGTTACTGCGGTTTATCGTTGTTACTGGAAAAACAGATAACTTTTGTCCGATGCATTCTTAGACCCATATGGATATAATTTCTCATGTCCACAGCTCATGATGATCCCAAACCCTTGCTGTGGGTGGGCTCTGCCAAGAAAGACCTTTTGGCCATGCCGGGCGAAGTCATGGATCTGGTGCGTGACCGACTCAAGGCCGCATTGATGCACGCCGGGCAGTGAAGAGCCGCCAACGTATTTAAAGGAGTTCCCCATGAGCACCATCACCATCGAAAAAAGCAGCGGCAATGTCTATGCTGATCTTGGCATGGCCGACGCGCAGGAGATGCTGGTCAAGGCCAAACTGGCTAGCAAGATTGGCGACATCATCAAGCGCCAGAACCTCACACAGCAGCAAGCCGCCGAGCTGCTGGCCATGCCACAGCCCAAGGTTTCCCTGCTCTTGCGTGGGCAGTTCCGGGGTATCAGCGAAGCCAAGATGCTCGAATGTCTGGCACGCTTGGGGCGCGACATTGACATCGTGGTCAAGCCCGCCCGCCGCCGTGCGGTGGCAGGAGCGGCTGGGCGGGTGAATGTGGTGTTTGCCTGAGTTCGTCAAATACCAATACCTTGAAGAAGAACTTGGCAGGCCTGTGACTATTTGCTTTGGGCTTTGCAGCGCTTTTATGAGCGGCAGGAGGAGCGCTATCTGCACGCCATGTGGCCGAAATTTGTGTCGAACAGACTAGAGTTGTATCTCTGACCAAAGGCTTGATGATGAAACATAAATCCCTGCTTCTGCTCGTCCTGTTGGCCCTGTTGGCCGGGATGGCGAGCGCCCAGAGCGTTTCCTTCGGGCTGATCGGCGACATGCCCTACAGTGACTGGGAGCGCGCACACCTGCCTGAGCTGCTGGCCGACATGGACCGTGAAGAACTGGCCTTTGTCGTCCATGACGGTGACATCAAGAGCGGGGGCAGCGTGTGCAGCGATGCGGTGCTGCGCGACATCCTGGGTGTTTTTCAGGCGTCTAAAACGCCGCTGGTTTATGTGCCGGGCGACAACGAGTGGACCGATTGCCATCGCGCCAACAATGGCGGCTACGACCCCGTGGAGCGCTTGCAAAAACTGCGCGAGCTGTTTTTTGCCGGGGACACAGCGCTGGGTCAGCGCGCGTTGCACCTGGAGCGCCAGAGTCGTGACCCGGCCTTTGCCAGCTACCGGGAAAACGTGCGCTGGGAGGCGGGCGGCGCCCTGTTTGTCGGCCTGAACCTGCCCGGCAGCGAGAACAACTTTCATGGCAGCACCAAAGGTGGCGGCCCGGTGCCGGAGTTTCTACAGCGTAGTGCGGCCAACCGGGTCTGGCTGGCGCAGGCCTTTGCCCACGCGCGCAGCAAGAAGCTGGCGGGCATCCTGATCGTGATCCAGGCCAATCCCGGGTTTGAAGCCGCCAACCAAGGCCATCCGCAGCCGGGTTATGCGGCGTTCTTGACGCAGTTGCGCGAGGAAACCCAGGCTTTTGCCGGCCCGGTGGTGTTGGTGCATGGGGACTCGCACTGGCAGAGAATCAACCAGCCGCTGCGCGACCCGGTCAGCCAGCAAGTCATCAGCAACTTCACGCGGGTGGAAACCTTTGGCTATCCCTTTTTCGGCTGGGTCAAGGCCAGCGTGGTGGCGGGCGACCCGCGCGTGTTCCGGTTTTCACCCCGACCTTGGCGCGCCGCCGCAGCACCGCCTTGAGCCCACCCATGGGTTCCGATGGCTTCAAGACTTACACAAATTGTTACAAATTTTTCTCGGACAGTGACCAATTGCAAAAACAATGGTCCGATGTTCAACATAGTTCAGAAATATCTGTTGAGTTGGATGACGCTGTTAGGGGTCGTCTGCTTGGTGTGCGTGGGCGTCGCACACGCTGCTGTCGCCGTGCCAGAGACGAATTCGGCCGCATCGCTGCGGGCCAAGTACATGGCCTTGGGCCAGCAACTCAGCAACAATCAATTCAAGCGACCGCTGTACGTTGATTCTGTCGAATCCCCCAGCAATTTAAGGGGAGATATTTACGCGCTGGTTGATTACCCCTTTGCCGCCGTCAACCAGGCGTTCAACGATCCGTCCCACTGGTGCGACATGTTGATTCTGCACATCAACACAAAATACTGCCAGGCATCGACAGACCAGAGCGGCAGTCTCCTGGTGGTAAGCGTAGGCAAGAAAAACTACCAGCCGCTCATCCAGGCCCAGCGGTTTGAATTTGCCTACCGTGTCGCCACCACGACGCCCGAGTATTTTGACGTCGGGCTCAGCGCAGAAACGGGGCCGCTGGGTACCAGCGACTATCGCATCCGTCTGGAAGCCGTGTCGCTCCAGGGTGGCAAGACCTTTCTGCATGTCACCTATTCCTATGCTTACAATTTCACTGGGAAGCTCGCCATGCAAGCCTATCTCGCAACCATCGGCAGGGGCAAGGTGGGGTTCACCAGCATGGGCAAGCAGTCCGATGGCCAGCCCGACTATATTGGCGGCGTGCGTGGCGTGGTGGAGCGCAACACCATGCGCTATTACCTCGCGATCGACGCGTATCTCGGCGCGCTGTCCACGCCGCCTGCGCAGCAGCTCGAAAAACGCCTGCAAAGCTGGTTTTCTGCCACCGAGCTTTATCCCCGGCAATTGCATGAAGTGGACCGCGCCACTTACCTCGACATGAAACGGCGTGAGTATCAGCGCCAGCAGACTCCCGGGTAGCCTATTGCGGCGGCGCGCGGCAAGAAAGCCCGAGCTGCCTAGAATGGCCCGGCCATGATCAAACGCCACCACCGCCCATGAACCCTGCTTTGCACCGTGCCGCCACCGTCGCCACTGAACAGTTTCACCGTCTGCTGGGGGCCGCCCGGCGCTACCCGCTGCGGGCCGCTTTGGTGCTGCCGGCGCTGATGCTGCTTTACGTGCTGGTGCTGATTCCGTTCACGCCCGGCATTGGCGACCTGCGCAAGGCCAAATCTGAAACACCGTCGGTGCTGCTGGCTCAAGATGGCACGGTGCTGGCCGAGTACAGGCGCATCAACCGCCAGTGGGTGACTTTGGACGAGATTGCGCCGAGCGTGGTGGACGCGTTGATCGCCACCGAAGACCGCCGGTTTTACCAGCACCACGGGATTGATTTTCGCCGCCTGGCAGGCGCCGTGCTCAGCACCTTGGGCGGCGATTTGCAGGGTGGCTCGACCATCACGCAGCAGCTGGCACGCAACCTGTACCCCGAAGAAATCGGCCGCGCCAACAGCATCACGCGCAAGGTCAAGGAGGCGATTACCGCGCTGAAGATTGAGGCGGTGTATTCCAAGCCTGAAATTCTTGAGATTTACCTCAACACCGTGCCTTTTCTGTACAACGCCTTTGGCATCGAGATGGCCGCGCGCACCTATTTTGGCAAGTCCGCCGACAAGCTCGACGTGCTGGAGAGCGCCACGCTGATCGGCATGCTCAAGGGCACGAGCTACTACAACCCGGTGCAGAACCCGGAGCGCGCGGTGCAGCGCCGCAACCTGGTGCTGGCCCAGATGGCCAAAGACAGCAAGCTGGCCCCGGCCCGGCTTGCCCTGTTGTCCAAACGGCCGCTCAAACTCGATTTTGAGCGGCAAGAGGAGTCGCTGGGACCGGCGCCGCACGTGGCCCAGCACTTGCGCAAATGGCTGATCGACTGGGCCGACCGCAGGGGCTATAACATCGATGCCGATGGCCTGCGGGTGCACACCACCCTGGACGCCAAGCTGCAAACGGCGGCCAACCGGGCGGTGGCGCGGCAGTTGGCAAACCTGCAAAAGCTGGCAGACGGGCGGCGCAAGGCCGGGCACGAGCGTGCCTTGCTGCAGGCCGGTTTCCTGGCGCTGGACCCGCGCAGCGGCGCCGTGCGGGCGTGGGTGGGCAGCCGCGACTATGCGCAAGAACAGTTTGACCATGTGAGCCAGGCCCGGCGCCAGCCGGGCTCGACCTTCAAGCCTTTTGTTTATGGCGCGGCGTTCATGCAGGGGTTCGATCCCTCGTATACCTTCATGGATGAGCCCGTGCAGATCGCATTGCCCGGCAGTGGCGTCTGGACCCCCAGCGATGTTTCGCCACCGAGCTACCAGCCCACGACGCTGCGCGATGGCCTGGTCTACTCGAAGAACACCATCACGGCCCAGCTGATGCAGAAAGTGGGACCAGCCAAGGTCGGGCAGCTGGCGCAGGCCATGGGGGTGCGCCAGAGCAAGCTTGACCTGGTGCCCTCACTCGCCCTGGGCACCAGCCCCGTCACGCTGCTCGAGATGGTGGCGGCCTACGGCACCATTGCCAATGGCGGCAACTACCTGCAGCCGTTTTTGGTGCAGAGCGTGGAGGACCGCAACGGCCAACTGCTGGAACAGTTCGAGCCTGTCAGGGAGCGCGAGCCGGCCATGCCACGCGCGGGCGCACTGACCTTGGTGAACGTGATGCGCGGCGTGATTGACGAGGGCACGGGCGCAGCCATTCGCCAGCGCTATGGCATCCAGGCCGACCTGGCCGGCAAGACCGGCACCACACAAGACAA
>DATCIC010000442.1:0-4816 GCA_036508025.1 Rhodoferax sp.
TGGGTTTCGGACCTTCAGAATCACCGAACTCGCCCTATATCACGTGCTTGGCAAGCTTCCTGAGCCAGAACTCACCCACAGGTTCTACTGACGAAGCGATTTAATAAACGGTTGGGGTGCCCCTACTTTTGGGGCCGATTAGCCCCATTAACTCAAGGAGTCACATGGTCAATATAAACCAAGTCAAGGGCGAGATCAAAGATCTCGCCGGCAAGGTCCAAGAGGAAGCCGGCAAATTGGTCGGAAACAAAGAGCAAGAAGCGAAGGGTTTGAAAAAACAGGTCGAAGGCAAGACGGAGAAAGCGCTTGGGGATGTCAAAGAAGTCGTTAAGGATGCCAAAGATGCCCTCAAGGAGGCCGGCAAAAAACACTAAAGCGTTATCCGTCGATAAAGGATGACGGCGTACCTGAGCCTACTAGCTTCTGTTCGGCTTTCCGGCTGTACGCATAAAGCATTTCATGAACACCAATGACATCGTCACCCCGTCGTGGAGTACCGCATCGTTTGGCGATACCGCAGACACATCGCCGATGGAGTTGTCGGCGTTGGGAGAGCACCTGGACCTGTGCAAGGGATCGCGCGGCCGCCTGTTCGCTTTGCATTGCGTCGCACAGACCCTGAAGGGCTTTGTGGCAGCGCGCTTCGTGACGACGCTGGTGCTGGTCGCGCTGCTGATCGGTGTTGCTTCCCTGGCGTTGTAGGACATGGCGCAACCGGAGCTGTTGCGCCTGATTTCGGATGCGCCGCAGGCGTTGCGCGATATCTTGGACGATGCGCTCCGAAATTTTCGGACTGCAGCGTTTTGCCCAGCAGGGTCGCAACTTGGGTGAGACCCACCGCATCGCAAGGGCGACCTCGCACACGGCGACCTCCTTTCCGCGCCAGCGAAGCAATAGCCACACGCTGCGCGAGTTGCTCGGCTATATTGGAGTGCAATCTTCCAACGGGTACGACATCAGCCCAGCGGCCGAATTGCTGCTTGACAGCTTTATCTGATCGAAGCGCAGCCCAAGGAAATTCACGAGGGGTTTCTTCTCTACGGTCATCAATGACCTCTGCACTACGGTAGTTTCTGCCAAATGGCCGCTTCTAAAAACCCCTCACATCTCCCGGCTGCGCCATAAGTTGTGCAGCAGCTGCCTTGAATGTGCGCTATCGAACCGACTGGCGGTTTCAAAACTGACTAAATGGGGCCAAGTTGATTGGCGACATAGTTTTTGTCGCAGCACCTGGGGGCACCCGATTACGCAACCCATTGGTCAGAAATCTGACGCATACCTCTACAACCCCTGATGGCCACCCAAATTCCCCCACTTGTGGCCACCTCAAATTCCCCCACCCTGAGTGCGGTGAGATGACAGGCTAAACCCGGCTGTTTCACCGCCTTGGTCAGTACCAGGCAGGACGTTACCTTCACCCCCTCACTTATGAGGGGAAACCGGATTGAACGTCTTGAAGCCACATCTACAAACAACCATATCGACTCTGCTGGAGTCCAACACCAGCCACCGCCAGATTGAACGTGTCACCGGAATTGATCGCAAGACCATTCGCACCTATGCCAAACGCATAGAGGCGCTCAAGACAAATTCCTCCGGGGTGGCCACCGGCACACCCGATCAAACTCCCCCACCCCGGCCACCGGCTCAGGCCAAGTTAACAACCTCCATCTGCGAGCCACACCGGGCGTTCATCGAAGCCCAGTTGCGCTTCAAACGCAACTACATGGCCATCTACCAAGACTTGGTGGACAGCCATGGATTTACTGGGGCCTACAACAGCGTCAAACGCTTTGCTGGGGGCCTGTGCAAACACGAGCCAGAACAATTTGACCGTCTGGAATTCGCCCCCGGCGAAGAAGCCCAGGTCGATTACGGCGAGGGCGCACTCACTCGTGTTGCTGGCACTGACCGCTTTCGTAAACCACGCCTGTTTGTGATGACCTTGCGCTACTCACGGCGCAGCTTTCGCCGGGTGGTGTGGAAGTCCAGCCAGGAGACCTGGGCGCGTCTGCACGAACAGGCATGGCGCTATTTCGGTGGTGCTTGCCGCTACGTGGTCTTGGACAACCTCAAGGAAGGCGTCATCAAACCCGACCTGTACGAGCCCCAACTCAACGCCGTCTATGCCGCCACCCTGAAACACTACGGTGTCGTGGGCGACCCGGCCCGCGTACGTGATCCGAACCGCAAAGGCACCGTTGAGCATGCCATTGGACACACCCAGGCTACCGCTCTGAAGGGGCGGCGGTTTCAGTCGATTGAGGAACAAAACCAGCACCTCGAACACTGGGAAACCAAGTGGGCCGCTCAGCGCATTCACGGCAGCGAGCGCCGCCAAGTGGAGGCCATGTTCCAGGAAGAGCGGCCTCATCTGTTGCCCCTGCCTCTGCTTGGCATGCAATACTTTACCGAGGGTCAGTACACCGTCAACGACGACTCGTGTGTGCGGGTTGACCACAGCAGCTATGCCGCCCGTCCGGCGGCCATTGGAAGCCGGGTGCTGGTACGCCTGTTTGCGCGCCGCCTGGAAATCCGTGACCTCAAGACGCAAGCCCTGCTGCGTACCCATGACCGGGCCGAGAAACCCGGCACCGTGGTGCTGCCCATGAACGAGCGCGTCTTCAACCCCTCGCGGGAGACGCAGCGCATTCTGAACCAGGCCAAAGCGATTGGTGCGGCCACCCACAAGCTGTGTGAGACCTTGTTCGAGCGTGAGGGGCGCGTGGGCCAGCGCAAGCTCTGGGGCATCGTCGGATTGGTACGGCGCTATCCCCGCAGGCTGATCGAAGCCGCCTGTGAGCGCGCCATGCATGAGGGCGTGTGCAGCTACGGCCATGTCAAGACCTTGACCGAACAGCTGATGGAGGATGCGCTGGCCCTGCTTGATGCGCCCAATTCCGAAGCGAATTGCCCCCTGACCCAGAGCCACGCGCTGATTCGCGCTGGCAATGACTACGCGGACCTGTTCACCCTGGGCGCACAGCAAAGCGCCACTCTGGCATCACCCCAAACAACAACCCAACCAGAAACCCAAGTAGAGGCAGCACTATGACGATGAGCAAACAAGAGATTGGCCGCGCCCTGATTGAGCTGCGTCTGTCGGGCATGGCCGCCACACTGGACACCCGTGTCCTGCAAGCCCAGGCCAGCGAGCAACCCTTCCTTGAAACGTTCTGTATGCTGCTGCAAGATGAACTTGACCGGCGGCGTTCGCGACTGACCGAGCGGCGCTTCAAGCAGTGCGGGCTCGATGAGCGTCTCACGCTGGCAGACTTTGATTGGCACTTCAATCCCAAGGTGCCACGCCAAGCGTGTTTTGAATTGCACACCCTCAAGTTCATCACCGAGGGCATCAATGGGCTGCTCATTGGCAAGCCTGGCACCGGCAAGAGCCACATCGCCAAAGCTGTCGCCTACCAGGCCACGCTGCAGGGCTACGGCGTGCGTTACGTGGAGGCCGACAGCGTGTTTGCGCATTACTGTCTGGCCAGCCCAGGCGAGCAGACCAAGTTGCTCAAGGGCATGCTGGAGCCAGATTTGTTGGTGCTTGACGATCTGTTTCTGGCCCGTCGCATCTCGGATGGTGCCGCTGAGTTGCTCCAGACAGTGGTTCACCGGCGCTACAAGCTGCGCCGCTCCATCGTGGTGACCTCCAACAGGATCGTTGAGGACTGGGGTAAATATCTGGGCGACAACACAATGAGCACGACCATTTTGGATCGGTTGATGCACCACTCGGCTCTACTGGCGTTTGAGGGCAAGAGTTACCGACTGAAGGAAGCTGCGCAGCGCCTTACCAGTGCCGGCGCAGCGTGATTGTGGCCGCCCGCCATGGACAACTGTCCTGCCCACAGGGCGAGCCTGTGGACAGCCGGTGCTGCGCACCGGTGCGACAGTTGCCCACCGCTCCCCGATGCTTTGCCTTCGGCCTGACGCGCTTGCCAAACAGCCGTTTATAAAAAATCCAAAAAACCAGGGGAAAAATTACCAAGAGAGGAAGTCAGAACCAGCCAGACCAAAGAGTTGATAATTTAGCCGTCCTGCCTGGGGGAATTTGACTGGCCACAGGTGGGGGATTTTGAAGTGGCCATCAGGGTACAACCCCATGTTGAACTTCAAGAACATCAAATCAGAACTGAAATCGAATCGCCAGGGTGCCAGAACCGCTGTCGTTGAGCCTGATCGGGCATCAAACGTGGTGATCGGAGATTGGGACACCCGCTCTATCGCCGTCATGGCGCAGATCACGGCCCCTCTGCGCTTGCGCAGTACGTCCTGTCGTGGACTCTTGGGTTTATGAGACGAAGTGACATCATCGAAAGGCCCCTGACATGCAACGTTCATCTTCCCGTGCAGAACCATCAGATTTACGTTGTGGATGGCCGGTATGAGAGCAGCAGCGGTCATTAAGTGGCATGCCAGTGAGTGACTCTTGTTGGTCGATGGCGGGTGCAGCGATCCTCGAAATCGACACCGGATTGCTGTCGGCCAGGCTACTGGTGTGAATGTCGGGTATCGAGCGAGCATTTTGAGCAGACCCATGTCAGCAACCGCTGCGTACCAGTCAGCCAGAGGCACCCCACTCGGGAAATTCTTGATAACACCCATCAGCATCGGGCTTGCGCGCGCTACCTCACCAACTGGTTGAGCTGAATGATCAGCATCACCACCCCGCCCATGGCCACGATCAGCAGAGGCCAGCGGCGCGCCTTGGCGCAACAGCACCAGGGCGTAAAGCGCATCGGTGCGCATGGCCCGGTTGGACAGGGTCTGGGGCGGCGGCCTGACTTAGGACAGGCAGTTAGCTCACTTC
>DATCIC010000443.1:0-2034 GCA_036508025.1 Rhodoferax sp.
GGCCCGCTCGCCGGTCCACAAGGGCACGCTGGCATGGTAGCGCAAGCCATGTGTGTCGCCCTTGGCTTCTTTCAAGCGCGCGCATTCCATGATGTTGGTGACATGATCCAGCTCTCCCGCGAGAAAGCGGCGCCGGCAGTCGCACAAGCCATCCATGGCGCCTTCGCACAGCAGCGCCGGTGGCAGATTGCGTGCGGCGACGATCCGAAAACCGGACTCTCCTTCCCACAGGGATATCCAGCCGGCCTGTACTCTGGGCAACTCCAGCGCGCGCTCTAGCGCCAGTTCCGCCACGTTCTGTTCGCTAACCGCCTGGTTAAGACCCGTCGCGATGTTGTACAAGCCATTCAGCACCTGGTTGGAATGCTCCAATTCCGTTTCGCGCAACTGGAGCTCGTTGTTGATATGAACCGCTTGTTCGTAAGTCGAGATCAGCAGGTCCAGGATCTGCTGCCGCTCGGCGGTGATGAAATGCTTGTGGCCGCCGAGCTCGATTTCCACCCCTAGCTGCATCTTCTGGTTCTTGCGCAGTTCGAGGTTCATCAACAGGTAGTTGATGCGCGACAGCAGATAGCGCTCGTCATAGGGTTTGCGGATGAAATTGTCCGCGCCGCACTCCAGCCCGCGAATCACGTCCTGTGAATCGGAAAGCGTGGTCACCAGGATGACCGGTATATCCTTCAGCTTTTCATCGGTTTTGATCGCTTTGCACAGTTCGTAGCCATCCATCTCCGGCATCACGATGTCGCTGATGATCAATGCGGGCTTTTGCGCCTGTGCGGCTGCCAGTGCCAGCTTGCCGTCAGCCGCGATGGTCACCTGGTAGCCGTTCTGTTCGAGCAGGAAACCGAGCTGTTCGGCCTGGGTACGACTGTCCTCGGCGATGAGAATGCCGATGCTGTGGTTTTCCTTTTTGGGTTTCATCGCTGGCCCTCCTTCTTGTTGTTTACAAAATTTGTCAGCACTGCCGCAATCTTGTCCGGCGCCAGAATAAATGTCGCCGCATTGAGTTTAATTGCTTCGCCCGGCATGCCATGCACCACGGAACTGTCCTTGTCCTGGGCAAAAGTGACAGCCCCCTTTTCTTTCAGCAGCAGCAACTCCTCTGCGCCGTCGCGCCCCATGCCGGTGAGCAGCCCGGCGACAGCCGCACCGCCGTACACTTCGGCCAGCGAGCGAAACAGATAAGAAACCGAGGGGCGCAGCCCGTTTTCCGGCCCATCCTGGGTCAGGACGATTTTGCCGCCATACGCCACCTTCATTTGGCATTCGTCGGGCGCGATGTAGACGTGGCCCGGCAATATAAGCTCACCGTTCATTGCCACATGCACCGGCAGGCTGGACGACTGCGCCAGCCACTCGACGAAGGAGGTGATGAAGCCAGCCGCCATGTGCTGGACGATCAATACCGGCACGGGTAAATCCTTGGGCAGCATCGCCAGTATCGTCTGCAACACGGGCGGCCCACCGGTCGAGGCGCCCATAGCGATCACTTTTATTTTTGCCGGGATTTTTTCCAGCAGCGCCATCGCCGCCTGGGGTAAAGCCGGCTCACGCCGTATTTTCGGCCAACGTCGCACCAACTTGACTTCGGCCATCAGCTTCACCGTTTGCACCAGCTCCCTGGCGCTGGCTGCATGGTCCGGGTGGCCGATACCGGCCGGCCGCCCCAGCACAGCCAACGCACCCGCTTCCATGGCGCGAAACGTCATTGCCACATCATGCGGATCAGAACTCCCGCTCACGATCACGATGGGGGTCGGGTCGGTTTCCATAATCTGGCGCGTCGCTTCCAGTCCATCCATTTTTGGCATGTGGATGCCCATCGTGATCACATCGGGCCGGTAGTGCTTCACTGCGGCGATGGCTTGTTCGCCATTGCTCGCCGTGCCAACCACCTGGATGTCCGGGTCCGAACCGAGTATGCAAACCAGAAACTCCCGCTCCACGGGAGAAGCTTCGGCTACCAGAACGTTAATCATGCGTTCTCCCGCCTCTTGCTAAATCAGTCGCCGGATGACTTCCAGCAGGTTA
>DATCIC010000444.1:0-2206 GCA_036508025.1 Rhodoferax sp.
GCAGCGTCTGGCGCGACGCTGGTGGTGGGTCTGGGCAAATGGCTCTCCAGTCGCCGCGGGCACAGCGCGGCCACCGAGCTGACCGCAGCGGCCAGTAAACTCAACATCTGAGGAGCGTGGCAATGAACACAGCTTGGCTGATCGCCGTCGATGGCTCGACACCGTCGCTTAATGCCGTTGACTACGCCATTGTCGAGGCCGCCAGCCGGGCGGCGAAACCACTGGTCTTTCTGATCAATGTGCAGGCAGCGCTCTCAGGCGACATCACGCGTTTTGTCGATGCCAAGACGGTGGAGGAGTTCCACCGTGAAGCGGGCGAGGCAGCTCTTGCCGGCGCCAAAGAAAAGCTTGCCTCAGCCGGTTTACCACATTCGACCCACGTCCTCGTTGGAGAAGTGGCCCCCACCATTGTGGAGTTTGCGAAAGACAAAATTTGCAGCCTGATCATCATGGGCACGCATGGTTTTGGCAGCGTAGACGGGCTCGTTATGGGTTCGATCACAACCAAAGTCATCCACCTGACCCAACTTCCGGTTCTGCTGATCAAGTAGTGCTTGAATCAAAGACACTTATTGTTTTTTATTGAGGAGTTATAAGCCATGTACAAGCACCTTTTTGTGCCCGTTGACGGATCTGAGCTCTCCCACCGTGCCATGGATGGCAGTATTGAGCTCGCCCTGCAATTGGGTGCCCGCATTACCGGGTTTGTTGTAGAACCTGATCTTCCACTTTCAACAGTGACCGGAGATAACGACAAGTTCCTGGAACGCGTCAAGGACCATGAATCCAAAAATGAAGCTCACGCCGCTGCCTTATTGGGGCTGTTTGAAAAGCGCGCAGCAACTGCCGGCGTGGCGTTCACCGCCCAGCAAGCGACGGCCTATGGCGTGGGTCAGTCTATCGTGGAACAGGCAGAAAAATCAGGCTGCGACATGATCGTCATGGTGACGGAGGGACGCAGCCGAGTAGGAAAATTCGTATTTGGCTCGCACACCAAGGACGTCATCATCGATAGCAAGTTGCCGGTACTGGTGTTGCGCTGATGGTTGCGGATGCATCCTTGACTGGCGGCTGTACCGGCAGTCACTAGATCCAATTTACTGAAATAACAGATCCATGGCACTACTTCTGCGAACGCTGCAGGAAGTTCGAGCCTGCAGAGGCTACAAAGACAGCTTCATTGGGGTCTCCCGCAATCCGAGGCCGGGGCAGAACGCAGTTGTTATCCATGCTGACCAGCCGTCTCCTCTGTTGACTGGTGCAACGACTATCAAAACTGAAATCTCATGTTCAAAACCCTTCTCAAATCCAAAATCCACCGAGCCAGCGTAACCCATTGTGAACTGCACTACGAAGGGTCCTGCGCGATCAACCCTCACGCTGGGCAACCCACTTGAAATTCATCAGAGCCGAAAAACGGCATCAAGGAAGTGCGATCACAATTGCCAATGCAAACTGCCGACGGCATGACACTGCCGCTATAGCTGCATTTCACGTGCAATACGCTTACTTGTGATCATGCGCAAACCTTTGACGCTACATCGTATTCAAGCGATGCATGCTGCCGGCGACAAGATCGCCATGTTGACCTGTTACGACGCGACTTTTGCCAGCATTCTGGATGCCTCAGGGGTCGACTGCCTGTTGGTCGGGGACTCGCTGGGCATGGTGCTGCAAGGGCAGGGGAACACCTTGCCCGTCACGCTCGAACACATGGTTTATCACACGCAGTGCGTGGCACGCGGCAACTGCACGGCCTGGGTCATCGGCGACTTGCCGTTTGGCAGCTACCAGGAGTACAGGGAACAGGCGCTGCGCAGCGCCACGGCCTTGATGCAGGCGGGCGCTCACATGGTCAAGCTCGAAGGCGGGACATGGACCACCGAGACCGTGCGCTTTCTGGTGGAGCGGGGTATTCCTGTTTGCGCTCACCTGGGCCTGACACCCCAGTCGGTGCATGCACTGGGCGGCTACCGTATCCAGGGTCGAACCGAGACCGCTGCTGCCGTATTGAAGCAGCAGGCACAGGAACTGGTTGCGGCCGGGGCTGCGATGCTGGTGCTTGAACTGGTTCCGTCGGCGCTGGCACGTGAAGTGACCGCCGCACTTCCCATACCCGTCATCGGCATTGGCGCTGGTGTCGGTTGCAGCGGCCAGGTGCTGGTGTTGCACGATATGCTTAACATCACGGCGGGGAAGTTGCCGC
>DATCIC010000445.1:0-3220 GCA_036508025.1 Rhodoferax sp.
GAGCATTTTTCAGAGGAGGTAGATGCCCAGCTGAGTTGTCGATTGCAGCTACTGCAGCGACCAACCAGATAGCAGCGATGTTCGTGGCACACGTCATAGCCCCGCAACTCCCAGCAACAGGTTGATATTTCATTTTTTGAAAGGCATATCGGACAGAACATTCTTTGTTGCATCCGGACCCGATTAGTCGATAGAACACAGCGGCCAAACAGCACGCCCGAGTGTCCGTCGTTACTGACTTTCGTATAGGAACCATGTTCCTTAAGGACGGAGTCTCTGCAACCGGTTAGCATGGCGATCTCTTGGATCGCATCTGTCGTGTCCTGTAGTGACGCCAGCATGGGTTTCAACAGCGGTGATGACCCGTTGCGGCTTGACACGCGCGAAACGTACCCGCGCAGACTCTCGTTTTCACCATGCTCTGGACGAACTGTAAGGGATCCATGAACCACAGACTTGTTGCCTGATGCTGGAATAGGCAAGCTCAATCCATCGAAACCAGATGGAGAGATGAGCATGAAGAACAACCGGCACTATTGGTTAAACCACGTAGCGGCAATCAAGACCCAGGGTGTCACCACCAGCGCCTACGCCAGGCAGCACAAGCTGTCACTGGGGAGCCTTTATTACTGGCAGCGCAAGCTGCAGTCGCAGTCGGCGCCTCATTCGGTAGCGGTGGCCGCACCCAAGCCCCGAAGTAAATTTGTTGCCCTGCGTGTGAGCGATGCTGTGCCTGAGGTGGCGCCGCCGTCCTGGCGCTGCACGTTGGTTCTGGCTGGTGGCATGCGCCTGGAGATGTCGGCGCTGCCGGATCCGGATTGGCTAGCGGCCGTGGGTCGCTGTAACCAAGGGGGGTACTGATGCATCCAGGCTGCACCATCGATCAGGTGTACCTGTACCGCGAGCCGATTGATTTCAGAAAGGCCATCGACGGGCTGAGCGCGTTGGTGGAGCTCGAACTCGGCCTGAGCCCCTTTGCCAGCGCCCTGTACGTCTTCACCAATCGATCTCGAAACAAGATCAAGGCGCTGTACTGGCACCGCAACGGATTCTGCCTTTGGCAAAAGCGCCTGGAGCGTGACAAATTTGCGTGGCCGAGGGATGCAAACGAGGTCACCAGAAGCATCAGTTTGCAGGAGTTCGGGTGGCTGCTCGAGGGCTTTGATTTGTGGAAAAATATACCTCATAAAACGCTGAGTTTCGGGGCTGTTTCATAGGAAAGTTTGGTAAAATTTGGCATGTCATTTGAAGCCCTTAAAACACAGAATTCTCCTCTGGAGAAGGCGTTTGAAAAGGCTTCTAAAACGTTCAGTTTGCCGAGCGTTTTGCCACACGATGTTGGAGCCCTGCAAACGCTCCTGGTGACCCAGCAAAATGCACACCTCGCAGTCGTGCAGGGCCTGCATCAAGTAGTGCAAACGGCTCACCAAGAAGCACTGGCAATGCGCGCAGAAGCGCAGACCATTCGCGATGAGGCCCATGCTTATGTCATTCGCATGCTGGAGCAGGCCACACTGGCTCGCCAGCGCATGTTCGGCGCAAGCTCCGAACAGATGTCCGCCCAGAGCCGCTTGTTTGACGAGGCCGAAGTCCTCGCCCAAAACAGCACAGACGCACATGATACGGCCCCCATCGCCGACGAAGCCCCCCAGGGCGTGCCGGCCACTGCAGCGCCTGCGACCAAGCCTGCACGCGGCAAACGCGCACCCCTGGCTGCAGGCCTGCCACGGGTGGATGTCCTGCACGATGTGCCTGAAGCTGATCGCACGTGTCCTTGTGGCACCCCCATGGTGTTAATCGGCCGGGACATCAGCGAGCAGCTCGACATTGTCCCCATGCAGGTACGCGTGATTCGCAATATCCGCAATCGCTATGGTTGCCCCGGCAGCCAGCATGCGCCCGTTACGGCGCCCCTGCCGCCGCAGCCTCTGCCCAAGAGCAATGCCAGTGCGGACTTCCTGGCCATGCTGTACACCGTCAAGTTTGTCGATGGCATGCCGCTCACGCGCTTTGGCAAGGTGCTGGAGCGCCACAATGCGCCGGTACCCAGCCAAACCCTGGCGCGCTGGGTCATTGCCGGCAGTGCCTTGCTACAGCCCCTGCACAACCTGATGCGCGACATCCTGCTCGACTGTTCCCTGATCTACATGGATGAGACCGTGGTGCAGGTGCTCAAGGAGCCCGGCAAGGCGCCCACCACCAACAGCTACATGTGGGTGCAAACCGGGGGTCCGCCGGACAAGCCGGTGGTTCTGTTTGACTACGACCCAAGCCGCAGTGCCCAGGTGCCCACTCGTCTGCTGGAGGGATTCAAAGGCTATTTGATGACCGATGGTTATGGCGGTTACAACGAAATCGCCAGCACCACCGGTATTGAGCGTTTAGCTTGCTGGGCGCATGTGCGCAGGCGTTTCGTGGAGGCCGTGCGGGTGCAGCCCAAGGGCAAACGCGGCAAGGCCGATGAGGCGGTCACGCTCATTGGCAAGCTGTACCGTATTGAGCGGGAGTTCAAGGATGCCTCGCCACAGGAGCGCCATGTGGCGCGCCAGAGCCAAAGTGTGCCGGTACTTGCCGATCTGCATGCCTGGATGGTCAAAACCGTGGAACTGGTCACGCCCAAGAGCGCCCTGGGCACCGCCCTGGCGTACATGAAAAACTTGTGGTCAATGCTCTCGCGCTACACCGAGCGAGCCGATCTGCCGATTGACAATAACCGCTGCGAGAACAGCATCCGCCCCTTCGTGCTGGGAAGGAAGGCATGGCTGTTCAGTGACACACCTGCCGGCGCACACGCCAGCGCCGTCATCTACTCTCTGGTGGAAACGGCCAAGGCAAATGGTGTGGAGCCCTATGCCTGGCTGCGCCGGGTGCTACGGGAATTGCCTTCGGCAAAGACGGTCGAAGATGTTGAGGCGCTTCTGCCCTGGAACCTGCGCCTACCAGAAATATCGCCAATTCCCTTGCCTTGACTACCTGGGGTTGATGGCGCACTTACGACGAACTAGTAATCGGAAACCTTTTGGTGCAAGATGGTTCATTTTGTCGTCCTCGTGCTAACTACTACTCTACGCACTGCTTTGTGGTGGCCTTGTGTGGATGTGTACTGAGCAACATCATCCCAAATGTCAAAGGGCTCCAGTGTTCTATTCAATAGACGCAAGGTTGCTTCCTGTGAAAAAGGATTCAGATGGTCGGGTGCATCTAGCCAAACAGTCCGTTT
>DATCIC010000446.1:0-4723 GCA_036508025.1 Rhodoferax sp.
ACTGGCCTGGTGGGTGCCAACAAGGTTTACAACACCACGCTGGTGGACGCTCTCAGTGGCAGCGCCGCTCTGACCAATGGCGCTGCATCAGACACTGACGGCAAGTACTACTCGGCTGACACCGTTGGCCTCACCGGCACGCCAGCCGGTGCCTTTGCCGACAAGAACGTCGGCAATGCCAAGACGGTGGCCATCACCGGTCTGGGTGTTGACAACACCAACTACACGGTCAGCCATGCTGCAACCTCGGCTGACATCTCCAAGGCCGACCTCACTGTGAGCGGCCTGACCGCCAACAACAAAGTCTATGACACCACCGTCGCCGCCACCTTGGTCGGCACCGCAAATGTCGCTCCACTGGCCAGCGATGTGGTCAACATGGGCGGCACTGGCAGTGGCGTCTTCGCTAACCCCAACGTCGGCACCGGTATAGCCGTGATCGTCAGCGGCTACACCCTTAACGGGACCGATGCCGATAATTACGCCATCATTCAACCGACTGGCCTCAAGGCGGACATTAGCGCAGCACCAGTAGTGCCGGTCGACCCTCCTGCACCGCCTGCGTCCCCGCAGCAGGAACCGGTGATCTCGGTGCCAACGCAGTTGGCATCAACCGTGTTTTCGCCCAGGGCCGAAACCCGCCCGGACGCGCTGCACCTGTTGCCCACCATCACGGTGTTCCAGAGTTCAACCCCGGAACCTGTGGCCGAAGACAGCACTAGCGCACCTGAGCGCAGCAGCAACACGGTGGTCAACACCATGATGACCATTGGCGGCGGCATGGGGCCGTCATTGCAAATCGTCAGCGGCGGCATGACTCTGCCAACCAACATGGTGAACGTGAATGAATAAGAAATTTGTGATGAAACCTTTGCTTGCTGCCCTGCTGCTCACCCTGCCCGCGCTGGCGGTTCAGGCAGCCACCCCGGTCGTCCCGAGTGCTGGCATGATCCTGCAAGAGGTTCAACCCGTCAAACCGCTACTGCCGTCCTCCGTTGGTACCGGCTTGACGATCCAGCAAGAAGACGGTGCCAAGTTGCCGCCGAGCGCACCGTTCATGGTGAAGGTGTTTCGGATCTCGGGCAACACCCTGTTTGATACTGCCACCCTGCAAGCGCTGATAGCCGACGGACAGGGCCAGAGTCTGAGCCTGGTGCAAATCAGTGCGTTGGCGGAGCGCATCACCGACTACTACCACAGCCACGACTACCCGCTGGCACGCGCCATCATCCCGGCGCAGGTGATTCAGGGCGGGGTGGTCAACATCGAGATCATCGAGGCCCACTACGGCAAGATCAATCTCAATAACACCAGCCTGGTCATCGACTCCTTGCTGGCGGCCACACTCGCCCCCTTGCAAAGCGGCCATTCCATTGGTCAGGCCGAGATGGATCATGCCCTGCTGCTGCTCTCGGACGTGCCGGGTGTCGTCGTTGCTGCGGTGCTGAAGCCGGGCGAGGCAGTTGGCAGTGCTGATCTGCTGGTCAACACCACGCCGGGACCGACAAGCTCAGGCAATGTGGTGCTCGACGGTTACGGCAACCGCTACACCGGGCGCGAGCGCATCGGCGGCACCGTCACTTTTATTAATCCGCTGCATCACGGCGACACCTTCACCGCCAACGGCCTGAGCTCGGGCAGCGGCATGAACTATGGGCGCTTCGCTTATGAATCGTTGTTAAACGGAATGGGCACCCGCATGGGTGGCGCTTACTCAGCGCTGCACTACATTTTGGGCGAGTCGGCGGCGGCTCTGGATGCGCATGGCACCGCGCAGGTCGAGAGTCTGTGGGCCAAGCACACCCTGGTGCGCAGCCGCGATATCAACACCTATGGGCAAATCCAGTACGACGGGCTCAAGCTGCGCGACCATATCGACGCCACCACGCCGCCGAGGCGCACCGACCGACATCTGGACAACTGGACCGCGAGCTTGACTGGCGATGATCGGGATACGGTTTTGGCAGGAGGTGTGAGTGCCTGGAACCTGAGCTGGACGGTTGGGCGCGTGACTTTTGACGATGCTCAGGCCCAGTCCGATGATGCCGCTGCCGCCAAAACCGAGGGCCGCTTCTCCAAATGGAACGCGAGCCTGGCGCGCTTGCAAGGTCTGAGCGACAAGAACACGCTGTACCTAGCCTTCTCGGGCCAGTGGGCCAACAACAACCTTGATTCTTCACAGAAAACCACGGCCGGCGGGCCTTACACGGTGCGCGCCTATGACATGGGCGCAGTGTCGGGCGACAGCGGCTATCTGCTGACGATCGAATTCCGGCGAGATCTGGGCATGACATGGGGCGGACAATGGCAGGCCGTGGCTTTTGTCGACAGTGCCGGGGTGAAAGTCAACCAGACTCCCTGGGCCACCGGACCCAACGAGGCAACCCTGAATGGCATCGGTTTTGGCTTGAACTGGGCCGGCCCCGATCAGTGGACAGCCAGGGTCTACCTGGCCACACCGGTCGGGTCAAGTCCAGCGCTGGTGGGCTTAACCAACGCTACCCGGACCTGGGTTGAAGTGAGCAAACGGTTCTGACTACTTCCCCATCAGATACGGATAGGCATTTCAACGGATAGGCATTTCAACCACATGAGGCCAAGTGTCGCGGACTGTTGAACAAGGGATTTCCCTAGCTATAGCAGCCTTCACGCGCTCCTGTTTTGTTGCTGGCCCTGAATACAACGCGCTCAAGACGGACATCGCTGCAACATCGGCCAAGACTTCCGAGGTTCAGAAAAGCATCGAGGCGATGCCACTGAGCAAGGACGCTCAATGCCGCGGCGGTGATCGTGCAGTCGCGCCCGACCAGAGCTTGACCCGGTTCACTCCACTTCAGCAATCAGTTCAATCTCGACACAGGCACCGAGCGGGATTTGCGCCACGCCAAAGGCGCTGCGCGCGTGGGCACCTTTGTCGCCAAAGACCTCGCCGAAAAGTTCGCTGGCGCCATTGGTCACCAGGTGTTGCTCGGTGAAGTCACCCGTCGAGTTGACGAGCGACATCAGCTTGACAATGCGTTTGATGCGATTCAGGTCGCCCACGGCGGCATGCAAGGTGCCCATCAGATCAATGGCGGCGGCGCGGGCGGCGGCTTTGCCGTCTTCGGTGCTGATGTTCTTGCCCAATTGGCCAACCCATACTTTGCCGTCTTTCTTGGCCAGGTGGCCACTCAGAAAAACCAGCTTGCCCGTTTGAACAAACGGTACATAGGCCGCAGCGGGCGCGGCGACCGGCGGCAGGGTGATGTTGAGTTCGGTGAGTCTGACGTAAATGCTCATGCTGTTTCCTGGGTTGGTTTTATGAATGAAATTGGCCTCTAGCCCCCGCTGAATAAGCGCAAGCAGCTATCTAAATTATAGTATTTGACTTGCTTCTCGCCTGGCCCCGCCTCCACCGTCCCCCCGACCTGTACGCTGTGGTTGGCACCGCGAATCGGCGACACGTCGGAGAAGTCGCGCGCCAGCGCCTGAGCGTCGGGCTGGCTCAAAGCCTATGCGGCAAGTGGTGATCGGGTTGCGTCTGTCACGGGGTGAGAGTATGCCAGCGCCGGGTTTGAGGCCCTGCCAGTCGCCCGTAAAAGTGGTGTAACCTGCCCGCTACGAGGACTTACATGATGAGCAAGACTTTTTCGATGATTCGCGAGTTCCATCTGGCCGACTGGTTTACGCTGGGTAACGCGGTTTGTGGCACGGGTGCCATGTTCTCCATGATGACCTACCTGCAAACCAGCGAGGTTATGCACATCTACTTCGCCTGTGCTCTGGTGGTGGCCGCCATGGTATTTGATGTGCTGGACGGCCGCATTGCCCGCTGGCGCCAAAAGACATCGCCGATGGGGCGCGAGCTCGATTCGCTCGCTGACATCATCTCCTTTGGCGTCGCCCCGGCGCTGATTGCCTATGGCTGCGGCATGCAGGGCCTGTACGACCGCATTGTCCTGACTTACTTTGTGGCGTGTGGCGTGTCGCGCCTGGCGCGCTACAACGTGACGGCCGAGGCCTTGTCTGACGAACAGAATAAAGTGAAATATTTTGAGGGAACGCCGATCCCGACCTCGCTGGTGCTGGTGCTGGTGCTGCTGGTTGCCGCCATGCAAAGTGCGCTCGGCCCCGAACTCTGGTTTGGACAGGTCAAATTAGCTGGTTTCATACTGCACCCGCTGGTGTTGCTGTTTGCGCTCTCGGGTTCCTTGATGATCAGCCGCATCCGGTTCCCCAAGTTCTGAACTGGCGCGGGGCGGCAGGGGCGGCTAGCGCTCACCCAGCGCATGGAACACGCGAATGGCGGCGTAGGCATCGTTGGCGGCGTAGACCAATTGGGCCAGGCTCAGGCTCGGCAAGGCCCAGTTGGACGTGGTCGCTTTCTTTGACTTGATGAAGCGCTGGTTGAACAGCACCGCCACCGCACCTTTGACGCCCATGTCCTTGCGGTAGCCACGCTGGCGAAACACCGTGTTGAGTTCCAGCATCTGCGCCACGTCCACGCCCAGCTTGCTCTGGATGCGCTTGCGGTCATCACCCAGACCAAAACCGGCCTTGGTGATGCCCGGCAATGCCAGCAGTTGCGCCACCACGGCGCGGCAATCGGGGTCGTGCAGCTGAAACACCCAGGCCTTGTCCACGGTGGACAGTTGCACGATGTGCGGTCCCTCGGACAACTGATCTTTGAAAAATGTCGGTTTGGACTCGGTGTCGAAACCCCAGACTGTGGTGGTGCTGAGTT
>DATCIC010000447.1:0-6324 GCA_036508025.1 Rhodoferax sp.
TGCGCATGCTGTACTCGCGCGCTGGCGACTATCCGGCACGCCAGCCGCTGTTATACGCGGAGTCGTTTTCACCCAATACGCCGGAAGGCGCCTGCCCAAAATGCCATGGCCTAGGCCGGGTGTATGACGTGACCGAACGCTCGTTGGTCCCGGACGACAGGCTGACGATCCGCGAACGTGCCGTCGCCGCCTGGCCGACCGCGTGGCACGGCCAGAACTTGCGCGAAATTCTGACGACGCTCGGGCACGACGTAGATACGCCATGGCGCGATCTGCCGAAGAAGGACCGCGACTGGATCCTGTTCACCGACGAACAGCCGACAGTTCCTGTGTATTCCGGCTTCGATGCCGCGCAAGTGCGCGCAGCGCTCAAGCGCAAGATGATGCCAAGTTATCAGGGCACCTTCACCGGCGCGAAAAAATATGTGCTGCAGACTTTCGCCACGACGCAAAGCCCGCTGATGAAAAAACGTGTGGCGCAGTACATGGTCAGCTCCGACTGCCCCCTGTGCAAAGGCAAACGGCTGCGGCGCGAAGCGCTGTCGGTTAAATTTGCGGGTTGCGATATCGCCGACATATCGCGCCTGCCGCTCAATCGCCTAAGCGCTATCCTCGCGCCCTTCGCTGACTGCACGGCCAAGGTGGACGCCAAACAAAGCCGCGAACATCCAGAAAAAGCCATCGTCACGCAGCGCATCGCCTTCGATCTGATCGAGCGGCTCGACGTTCTGCTGGATCTGGGGCTGGGCTATCTGGCACTCGAACGCAGCACACCTACGCTGTCACCCGGCGAATTGCAGCGTCTGCGCCTAGCGACCCAGGTACGCTCAAACCTGTTCGGCGTCGTGTATGTTCTCGACGAGCCGTCCGCCGGTTTGCATCCGGCCGACACCGAGGCGCTACTGACGACGCTGGCCCGGCTTAAGGCATCGGGCAACTCGCTGTTCGTGGTCGAACACGACCTGGACGTCATCCGCCACGCGGACTGGATTGTCGATGTCGGTCCTGCCGCCGGCGAACAGGGTGGCCACGTGTTATACAGCGGTCCGCCGGCGGGGCTGGCAGACGTCGAGCGGTCGCAAACCCGGCGTTATCTGTTTTCCGGGTCGGCCCCGGCACGCCGCACGCCGCGCGTACCTAGCCGCTGGCTGCGCCTGGCGGGCGTAACCCGCAATAATCTCCACAAGCTTGACACCGCATTTCCGCTCGGCGTGCTGACCAGCGTTACCGGCGTATCCGGATCAGGAAAATCGAGCTTGGTGAGCCAAGCTTTAGTGGATCTGACGGCGGCGTATCTGGGACACGAGATACCGCCTGAAGAAGAGGAAGTCGACGCGCTGGGACAGCGCGCCGTCATCGCGACCCGCGGTCATATCGCGGGCGGCATGGAAGGTATCAAGCGGCTGGTGCGGGTCGATCAAAAGCCGATCGGGCGCACGCCGCGCTCGAATCTTGCGACCTACACCGGCTTGTTCGACTACGTGCGTAAACTCTTTGCCGCGACCAAAGGCGCGCGCAGCCATCGTTACGACGCCGGGCGGTTTTCGTTCAACGTTGCCAAAGGACGCTGCGCCACTTGCGCAGGCGAGGGCCAGGTGATGGTCGAATTGTTGTTTTTGCCGAGCGTGTATGCGCCTTGCCCCGCTTGCCACGGCGCGCGCTATAACGAGGGCACGCTCGCCATCCAGTACCGTGACAGGAATATCGCAGATGTGCTGACGATGACGGTCGACGCAGCGTGGGAATTTTTTGCCGACGAAGCGCCGCTGTTGCGCCCTTTGTCCGTCTTGCGCGAGGTGGGCCTGGGTTATTTGCGTCTCGGCCAGGCCGCAACCGAATTGTCCGGCGGCGAAGCGCAGCGCGTCAAGCTGGCCACTGAATTACAGCGGCCGCAGCGCGGCGACACGCTGTACATTCTCGATGAACCGACCACGGGCCTGCATCCGTCGGACATCGACAAACTGATCGCGCAATTGGATGCATTGGTCGAGTCGGGAAATACCGTGATTGTGGTCGAACACGACATGCGCGTGGTCGCCGCGAGCGACTGGGTGATCGACATTGGCCCCGGCGCCGGCGACGAAGGCGGACGTGTTGTGATCAGCGCCCCGCCCGATCAGGTCGCGCGCGCTGCGGACAGCCGCACCGCACCGTATTTGGCGCGGGCGCTGGCCTGATCGCATCCTGGCGCGCGGCGAGCGCCGCAAAGTGGGAATTAACGCGCTCACCAAAAAGACGAGACGCATTGAGCGATGGCGCAATAACGTTGTTACTGAAGCGGCTTGAGGCCATCATCAAGCTGCCTCGATCCATGCTGGAAGCCTTTGTGTGCTGCCGCACGGACAGCCGGCCACACCTTGTGGCACGCTCAAGTCGCATGGTGCATGACAGAGTTGCGCTCTGCCAGGTGTTCACCATGTTAAACATAGACTTGAAAGTTACCAATGGAAACTACCCAAAATCTCAGCAAAATCTCGCGCCTCGCCGTCTCCGTTGGGGCCACACTCTTCGTCGCTGCGCTTTTTCTCAGCGTGGACATGGCGCGAGCTGCGTCCGATGACGCCGCTATCGCGCCATCCAATGCCGTCAGCAAGGCTGAACGGGCCGTGTCCGATAGCTGGATCACGACCAAAGTGAAGTCAGAAATCCTCGCAAACAGCGTGTCCAAGGCGTTCAAAGTGGGCGTAAAAACTAAGCGTGGCATGGTTTCACTCAAGGGAAAATTGCCCAGCCAAGATGCTATTGACCTGGTGAAAATGATTGCTGAAAAGGTAAAGGGCGTAAAGAGTGTTGACGTGTCTGGCCTTGTGATCGGAAACTGAAGAATCTCGTTCAGTAGTTCTTGTTTCTTGAAGCAGCTGGCAAACACTGGCGCCATTAGGAAAACCTAGCTGATTGAATAGGTAGCATGAAATGAATAAGCCTGTTAATGCGCCAAATCCGATCACCCAAAATGTTGAATCGATTGCTGAGTTTTACAAACGCGAACACAAAAAAATCAGCTTGTCGCAACGGATCGTCGAGGCCATTAGCGATGTTGTAGGGCGGCCAATTTTTCTCGTTTGCATCGTTTCGTTTGTCACGCTGTGGATCCTCGCCAATCTCGGGGCGAGACAGATGCACATGGTGCAGTTCGACCCGCCGCCGTTTTTCTGGCTGCAAGGAATTGTTAGTCTCTTGGCTATACTGACAACGACAGTAGTTTTGATACGACAAGAGCGGTTCGCCAATCTTGAGGAGCGGCGGGAACAACTCGATCTCCAAGTAAACCTCTTGACCGAGCAGAAGACCACTAAGCTCATCAATTTGATTGAAGAGTTACGAAGGGATATGCCCATGGTCAAGGATCGTCACGATCCTGAGTCAGAGGCAATGCAACAACCGACGGATCCACATCGAGTTCTCGCCGAAATGGATGAAGCCCATGCAACAGCTGAGCGTGAGAAACGGGATGAGAAACTTTAGCGCCGCCTGACAGGCCTAACCCAGACGGCGTTCATTTCTTGCCCAGCGTATGACGAACCCCATGTGCGCCGACCATATATTGGATCCCAACCCCATGCTCGAACGTGAGCAACCTTTTAACCGCACCCCTTGCGCCAAGACGGCGGATGTGATTGGCAGTGTTAAAACCCGGTGGGTTTCCTGAAACGTAGTTGCCAATGTCCCAAGGGGATTGCGCCAAAGCGCGTCTAAACGCAAAACTGGTCGGCGACGATCACCCCTTCGGCAATGGCGCCGCTCTTTCTCGCCGAATCTATTTCCTCAGCGTCGCCTGTAGCGTGATCTCAGGAACGCTGGCAAGTGCCTTCGACAACGGGCAGTTGCGTTTTGCCGCCGCCGCGATCTCCTGAAATTTCGCCTCGTCGATGCCGGGCACCTTGGCCTGTAGTGTCAACGCTATGCGGTCGATGAGGAAGTCTTCGCCCTGTTTGGACAGACGCACGCTGGCCTTGGTGTCGATGTCGGTGGTTGCCAACCCCGCCTTGTCGCAGGCGAACGAAAACGCCATCGTGAAACACGCGGCGTGGGCTGCGCCCAGGATCTCTTCGGGGTTGGTGCCGCGCCGATCATCCTCGAAACGGCTGGCAAAGCCGTAGGGGTATTGCTTGAGTGCACCGGTCTCGGTGCTGATCTGGCCCTGGCCCTTTTTGCCTTGGCCCTCCCAGTGAACGATGGCGGTCTTTTCGATCATGATATGACTCCTGTTTCGGTATGGGTTGAAGATGTGACGAATTTCGTGGCTCTGTTGCAAATGCTTCGATCCGCCAGCCTGCGGTTCTTTACTATGCTTGCCATTAGCTGGCGTTCTGTAGCGCAAATTCCCAGTTGATCAGCTTGTCGAGCACGGCATTGACATAGTCAGCACGACGATTCTGATAATCCAGGTAATAAGCATGCTCCCACACGTCAATGGCAAGCAGTGGCTTCATGCCCTTTTGCAAAGGGGCATCGGCATTGCCGGTCTTTACGACCTTGAGCTTGCCGCCTTCGAGGACAAGCCAAGCCCAACCACTTCCGAACTGTGAAACGGCCGCGCTGGCAAGCTCCTTCTTGCAGGCGTCGACGCTGGCGAAGGATGCCTCGATTTTCTGCTTGAGTGCAGCGGGCGGTTCGCCTCCGCCCTTCGGCCTCATGCTGTTCCAATAGAAGGTGTGGTTCCAGGTTTGCGCCGCGTTGTTGAAGATCGCGGTTTTTTCCGGCTTTCCTGCGGTACTGGTAATAATTTTCTCCAGTGACAGGTCAGCATATTCTGTTCCTGCAATCAGCTTGTTCAGGTTGTCCACATAGCCTTTGTGATGTTTCCCGTAGTGAAAACTCATTGTTTTGGCTGTTATCACCGGTTCCAATGCGTTTTCGGCATAGGGAAGAGCGGGTAAAACGTGGGGCGACGCTGCTCCACGCACGGTTGATGAATTGCTTGTGTCGATCTTGCTCATGTTGGGCTCCTTAGGGTTGGTGGGTGATGTATTTACTTCATTTTCTTGATTTTTTTTTCTACTTCTTTGGCTCCGTTGGCATAAAACTTCTCGTCATTGGAGGCAAGCTCGTGCTGCAATCTGAGAAGCTCGCCGGCGCGCGCAAGTTCCTCGTCCGCTATTTCCTTGAGCACTTGCACGGCGAGCTTGTTGTCGGTGGACTCGGCAACCGCCTGCGACGGCCATGGATCAACGCCCCGGTTTAAGAATGACCTTGGTCCAGCCTTCCTTGCGCGCATCAAAGTTTTCATAAGCTTCGGCCGCCCGGTCGAGTGGCAGTTCGTGCGAGATGATGAAGGACGGTTTCGCTTTTCCCGCTGCGATCAGCTTACACAACTTGCGGTTGTATGCTTTTACATTTGCCTGGCCAGTCCCGATGTGCTGGCCCTTGATCCAAAACTGGCCAAAGTCGAACGCAATCTGGCCTTGCTTGGCCAATTTATCCTTGGCGTGAGGGTCTTCCGGTACGAAAACCCCCACCACCCCGATACCGCCAGTCGGGCGCACGGTTTTCACTAGATTGTTCATCGTCAGGTTAGGCACCTCATGCCCTTTGTGGTCGCAGCATTGATAGCCCACGCATTCGCACCCCCGATCCGCTCCTTGGCCGGCGGTCAGCGCCATGACCTGTTCCACGCCAGACCCATCCGAGTCATCGACCGCAATCGCACCTATTTTTTCTGCCAATGCCAGTCGGTCCTTGTGCATGTCCACGACCATGACCTTGCTGGCCCCTTTGATGATCGAAGAGTACGCTGCCATAAGACCGACCGGCCCAGCGCCGTAAATGACAACCGAATCGCCTGCTTGCACGCCTGCGAGCTCGGTGGCGTGATAACCGGTCGGAAAGATATCGGACAACATAACGTAATCATTTTCCTTTTCCTGCGCATCGGGCGGGAGCACCAGACAGTTGAAATCGGCATAGGGCACACGTAATAGCTCTGCCTGTCCGCCACTGTAGGGCCCCATGCCTGCAAAGCCATACGCTGCGCCCGCGTTGCCGGGGTTGGCAATGAGGCAGAACCCCGTGAGCCCACGCTCGCAATTTTCGCAAAAGCCACAAGCAATATTGAATGGCATGCAGACCCGATCTCCCAGTTTGACGCGTTCGACCGCGCTGCCGATCTCGATGACAGTTCCAAGATTCTCATGCCCAAAAATTCTGCCGGGCTCCATATTCGTCCGGCCTTCATACATATGCAAATCGGAGCCGCAAATGTTCGTGGTCGTGATTTTCACAAGCACATCGGTTGCTTTTTCAATCTTGGCATCAGGGACGTTTTTGACGACTACGTCGCGAGGACCTTTATAAACGACTGCTTTCATGATGATTCCTTTTAAA
>DATCIC010000448.1:0-2097 GCA_036508025.1 Rhodoferax sp.
CGATGCTGATGAGGCTCAGTACCGGGCTGGCGGGCAGCACATCATCGGCCAGTATCTTTTGCCACGGGCGTCCGGCCACAAAGGCGGCGGAACAGACACCCTTGGCGGCCATGCCGGCTGCATTTTGCGGGATGCCCAGGTACAGCAGGGCCGCGATGGCAAGCGTCATCAAGGCAAGCAGCAGGCCTGAGCCTATCTGCAAACCGCGTTTGATCCAGCCCGATGCTTGCGCCATAAGAGTTCCTATTGGTCCTAAAATGGTCTCACTCTACCCGAAGCGCCAGACCGTGGACAATAGCTTCATGTCTTATCTGCCTGCCTTCATTGCCCCCGCCAGTTTTACCGACCCAGCCGCCGCGTTGGCCCGGGTCCGTGAAATTTATGACACCAACATCACCCACTTGCGTGAGGCCATGCAGCGCTTCGTGGCGGGTGACGACTTGCCCGGCCATGTGCGCGCCTGCTACCCGTTTGTGCGGGTCCAGACCGACACCGTGGCGCGCCTGCACTCGCCCGAGAGCGCCCGCCTGAGTTTTGGTTTTGTGGCCGGGCCGGGCCGCTTTGAGACCACGCTCACCCGCCCGGACTTGTATGCCAGCTACTACCTGGAGCAGTTCACGCTGCTGCTGCAAAACCACCAGGTGGAACTGGAGGTGGGCACCAGCGCGCAGCCGATTCCGGTGCATTTTTCGTTTGCAGAGAATGACCACATTGAAGGCACCTTGACCCCGCAACGCCGCCAGCTGATGCGTGACGTGTTCGATTTACCCGACCTGGCCGCCATGGACGACAGCATTGCCAACGGCACCTATGAGCCGCATCCCGGTGAGCCGCAACCCTTGTCGTTGTTCACCGCGCCACGGGTGGACTATTCGCTGCACCGCCTGCGCCACTACACCGGCACGGCGCCCGAGCATTTCCAGAACTTTGTGCTGTTCACCAATTACCAGTTCTACATTGATGAATTTGTGCGCCTGGGCCACGCGGCCATGGCCGACCCGGCCAGCGAGTACATCGCGTTTGTGGAGCCTGGCAACGTCGTCACGCGCCGTATGGGAAGCGCAGCGTTCACGGGTGATGACCTGGGCAAGGTGCCGCCCCGGCTGCCGCAAATGCCGGGCTACCACCTGGTGCGCGCTGACCGCAGTGGCATCAGCATGGTCAACATCGGCGTCGGCCCGGCCAACGCCAAGACCATCACCGACCACATTGCCGTGTTGCGCCCGCACGCCTGGATCATGCTGGGCCACTGCGCCGGCTTGCGCAACACCCAGCAGTTGGGCGACTACGTGCTGGCACACGGCTATGTGCGTGAAGACCATGTGCTCGACGAAGAGCTGCCGCTGTGGGTGCCGGTGCCTGCGCTGGCCGAGATTCAAGTCGCGTTGACCACGGCCGTGTCGCAGGTGACGCAACTCACCGGGCCAGAACTCAAACGCATCATGCGCACCGGCACCGTCGCCAGTACCGACAACCGCAACTGGGAGCTGCTGCCCGACAACGGCCCGCAGCGCCGCTTCAGCCAGAGCCGCGCCGTGGCGCTGGACATGGAAAGCGCCACCATAGCGGCCAACGGTTTTCGCTTTAGGGTGCCCTATGGCACGCTGTTGTGTGTGAGCGACAAGCCGCTGCACGGCGAGATCAAGCTGCCCGGCATGGCCGATCATTTCTACCGCGAACGGGTCGATCAGCACCTGCGCATCGGCATCCGGGCGATCGAATTGCTGCGTGAGCAACGCGTCGACCAGCTGCACAGCCGCAAGCTGCGCAGTTTTGCCGAGGTGGCGTTTCAGTAGAAGACGGTGACAACCCCCTTGCACGACGAACGCCTGGACACGGTGGTGAGCGCGCTGCTGGCCAGCGGCGCCACCCGCGTGCTGGACCTGGGCTGCGGACCGGGCGAGCTGCTGCTGCGGCTGCGTTCGCACGCGCAGTTTGTGCGGCTGCTCGGCATCGACATCGACGAGCGCGCGCTGGCCGATGCGCGCTTTGCGCTGGGTCTGGACTGGCTGCGACCCGACCCACGGCTGGCGGTGCGTCTGGGCTCGTTCGAGGAGGTGGACCGCGAACTGGTGGGCTTTGACGCCGCCGTGATGC
>DATCIC010000449.1:0-5747 GCA_036508025.1 Rhodoferax sp.
CACGCTGGAGAGTGAAACAAACAGGGTCCGCTTGCCCGAGATTTCGCCGGGCATGCGAATCAGGCGCGGCAAGGCGCGTGGCACCTTCACAATGGCGATCTCGTTTTTTCGTCCAAAGGCATCGGATCCTCCAAGGCGGACGATGAAATTGAGTGACTTGTTGGCGACCTGGGGAAACGGGTGCGACGGATCCAGACCGACCGGGATCAACAAGGGGCGAACTTCACGCTCAAAATACCGCTTGACCCAGCTTCGCTGCGCCACATTTCGGTCCCCATGCGAAACAATCTTGATGCCCTGTTTTTCAAACGCTGGCGTCAACACGGCGTTGTACAAGGCGTACTGGCGGGCAACCAGATCGTGGATGGCAACGGACAGCAATTCAAACGATTGAACCGTATAGATGCCCTTGTGCTCTTCGCCTTGCCTGGCCGCCAGATGAGCCGGAGCCCTGACCTCGAAAAATTCATCAAGGTTGGAAGACACAATGCACAAAAAACGCAAGCGCTCGAGCAAGGGAACATCTTCACGGCAGGCCCAATCGAATACGCGCTCGTTGAAGGCCAAAATGCTGTGATCACGGTCCAGCAGTCGCACTGTCTGCGCTGCATTCGGCAATTTCGGTCCGGAATCGGATTTAGACATCAAGTTTCACGAAGAGGGGCTCAATTGACGGACCTATTTTGCATGTTAAGTCCATAACATGGCAAACTCATCGACTTGATGCGTCTGGTCTAGCGGGCTACCACTTCCTGCTGGTATCCCAAGCTGCAAAAAGAGCCAGTGGCAAGCGCAGTGAGACGCGGCGCGAGCGGGTTGTTGATCAGCGAGGCCCCGGGCGTGGCCTGAAGCGAGGCGAATGAGTCCACGGTCGTGGAGGTGGTCCTTGCGTGACCAGCACAGAAAAGCGACCGGCCCAATGATTTGTGCATACTCGGCGTATCGATAGCTCTCCGATTGGTTCACCTACATGACACCCTTACATCATCATACTGTCCCAGAGAAATTGGCTGATTTAATGCCGACTCAGGGGGCAATCGGCTACGTTGAGGTCGATCAGAAGCGCGCTGAATGGCAGCTCCTTTCCAAAAAGTTGCGCCAAGCGTTAATCGCCCAGCACTGGTTCCCGAGCGTGCTTGGGCCTGAAGGCCATTATTACATTGTCGACCACCACCACTTGGGCATGGCCTTGCACGAGGAAAGACAAGAAACGGTGCAATTGACGGTCCTGAAGGATCTGTCCTGGCTTGATCTCAAGACGTTCTGGCGGGTGATGGAGTTTCATCAGTGGGCTCATCCTTACGATGAGAACGGCAGGCGAATTGCGTTTAGCCAGTTGCCCAGCAGCGTGTCTGAACTCAAGGATGATCCATACCGCAGCCTGGCCGGCTTGGCCCGCAAGGCGGGCGCTTTCGCAAAGGATATCGCCCCGTTCAGCGAGTTTTTGTGGGCGGACTATTTTCGCCCGAGAATCAAAAAGCAGAACGTACAACAATCAATGGATGCCGCGGTAGCCTATGCGCTGGAGTTGGCGAAGCATCCTGAAGCCAGCTATCTACCCGGTTGGGTCGGAATATCCTGAAACCTTTTTCCGTTGAGGCTTGACCATGTTGCAGAACCACCTAAACGCTTATCCGGAAATCTTGCTCAGGCTTGGCATGGCCTTGCTTACGGGCATCATCTTGGGACTGAACCGTTGGATGCACCACAAATCCGCTGGCATCCGCACTCATTCCTTGGTTGCATTGGGTGCCGCGCTGGTGATGTTGCTGATTGGCAGTTTTCCCGGAGCTGACGCCCAAGCCGCTAGCCGTGTTCTGCAGGGCTTGATCACCGGCATCGGTTTCTTGGGGGCGGGCGTCATTATTCATCAGGATCAGTCCCAAACCATCCATGGCCTGACCACTGCCGCCAGCGTCTGGGCCTGCGCGATCCTCGGCGCCACTTTCGGGTCGGGTTTTTACGTGCTTGGCCTGTGCGCAATGTCAGCAATCCTTTTGATCCTGATACTGGGCGGGCCGCTGGAGCAGCTCACCAAAACGTTCCTGGGCATTC
The DNA here is from genome assembly GCA_036508025.1 of Rhodoferax sp. GTDB lineage: Bacteria > Pseudomonadota > Gammaproteobacteria > Burkholderiales > Burkholderiaceae_C > Rhodoferax. The sequence goes on from DATCIC010000449.1 coordinate 2,056, forward strand.
GAAGAGAATCCGAGATAGCGGAAGAACCGAAAGCTCCGAAAGACCAATCTGTGTAGGCGCCAACCAAGAATTGATCAGGTGGGGGTCAAAAGTGAACAGACTGCAACAATCAGGAGGGAAGTTCTGTCTTCAGAATGGCGAGGATAATCGGGCCATGATTCAAATTGCAGGAGGTGAGTCTTGAATGGCGTAGCCGAATTAGTAATCTTGTTCGTGGTCGTTTTCGCGCTAAACGTTATTCCGGCATTCGCGCCCCCGACCTGGATGGCGCTGTCGTGGGTCGGCTTCAGCCACCTGCTGGGCGCCACGCTGATTGCCGCCCCGATCGCCGACGTTGCCGCCACATCGGGAAGACTGGTACTCGCCCGGCTCTCTCGCGTCATCATTCGCAAGCGATTCATGAGCGATGCCATGCGTGTCAATATCGACGTCATCAAAGAGCAGATCGAAAAACATCGCACACTTACATTCGCCGCGTTCTTGCTGTATGCGTTCAGTCCGTTTCCGTCGAACTACCTGTTCATCGCCTACGGGCTTACCCCGCTTCCGCTACGACTGGCCGCCATCCCATTCTTCATCGGTCGTACCGCGAGCTACAGCTTTTTTGTTTTCGTCGGCGCGGAGGTATCCAAGCGTCTTGCGCTCGAGGGCACCGACGTGCCGTCGTATTTCGGCGCATATTTCCTGATCACCCAGTTCGTTCTCCTGGGAGTCGTATTCGTGTTTGTACGAATAGACTGGCGTCATGTCGTTACTGCCAAGCGCCTCCGATGGCTGCGAACCGTGAATTCCGGCAGGCAATAAACCGCTGGGCGATCCGGTTTCTACCCATGTTGGAAAAGGTCTTTCGCAAACACAAGCGTCCAGTGGGTGGGAGTTGGCGAATGGACGAGACCTACATCAAGGTCAAAGGGGTCTGGAAATATCTCTACCGTTCGGTAGACAAACAGGGCAAGACGGTTGATTTTCTCTTGACGGCCAAGCGGGACATGACAGCCGCCAGACGCTTCTTTGACAAAGCCATGCAGGCCAACGATGTTCCTGAGAAGGTCACTATGGACAAGAGCGGCGCCAACAAGGCGGCCACCCTCCCCCGTGCAGCACAACCTTCAATATGATCATTGACCAAGCCCATCGCCTGCATGAATGCGTACATCGTCGTTGGCCCTACAAAGCTCCAACCCCGTTTTCTCAGGTCCTTCGACATGGCGATTGACTCTGCCGAGGTGGTCATCGCCTGCAAGGCGTGGTGCGTGATTTGACCTGGACGGGTTGCCACCTCCGGCTCAAACTTCCAGAAGTACGTCGCAAGCGTGCCAAATTCCTGTCGCATCTCCTGCGCTCGTTTGGCATTGTTGATGGTCGAAGCAATCTTGCCTTGGTGACGAACAATGCCAGCGTCGAGCAACAGGCGCTTGATGTCAAAGTCATCAAACGCGGCAACCTTGTCCATGTCGAACCCGGCAAAGGCGGATCGAAATGCTTCGCGCTTGTTCAAAATTGTCAACCAACTCAAACCCGCCTGAAACCCTTCCAGACAGATCTTCTCAAACAAGTGTTGATCATCACCGACGGGCATACCCCATTCCTGATCGTGGTACTGCTGGTACGGCAATGTCGCGCGGCACCAGACACAGCGCGTCACCTAGTTGTCAGCGATAAAGAGCCCGGCAGGGGCAGTGGTGGCGTCAAGCATCAGTTATGTTTAGATTGAATTGAAGTGGCAGCTACATTTTCTGGGCCATCGCCAGCAGCTCGAGCGCCATGGCATCGAGGTCGTGCTGGTACAGATAGACCCGTCGCAACGACTCCTGGCTCCAGCTCGCCAATTCCATATAGCCATAGCAGGGGTACTTTTTCGGAGGCTGATGCTGGGCGTCGGTAAACCTGCCCTCCTCTTCTTTGATCCACTGTTGCCAAGACTTGGGGTTGGTCAATAGTTTCATGATCAACACTTCCTGGAACAAGCCGCGTGCTTTGCAGGAACCCAGCGCAAATGGCTTAAGCGCCGACTGCGGCAGCAGCAAGCTCTTTGGCAGCCTGGCACGAGGGCGCGCAGACGGCCTGCGATTTTCCGATGAACTTGCGCGTTGCCATGCTTGTGCGTACCCGGTGGGTGCCGCACAAGAAACACGACATCGTCGCCCCACCAAAACTAGCGGCGGCACTGAACGGGGAGCCACTCACCTTCGACTGGTAGTGCAGTCCATCTTGAAGAATTTTTGTTTTGGTGACAGGTTTGGACATGGACCAATTTTAGTTGGCCCCATGCCTTGAGTCGCGCCGTCGGCGCAGAATCGCACCGCTTCAGGCCGCCACCCTCCTCTTCATTCCCTGCACCGCCTTGATCTTCCTGGCCAGTTCCTGCGTCGAATAGATCGAGGTAGTGTCAATGCTGGCGTGACCCGCGAGTTCACTCACCACCTCGATCGGGACGCCATCGACCAGCACCTGGCGCACGAAGGTGTGGCGCATCCAGTGCGTACTGGCTTTATCAAAGCGATGCGGATCCAGGCCGGCCTCCTCTGCTGTTTTGGCTGCTTGCGTAAAAAAACGTTTCAACACCGCGTAAATGCCAGCAGCCGACAAGGCGCTGCCCGGGTGCTCGGACAAAGAGAGTGCCTGCAACGAACCGCCCTCCCCCCGACCCCATTGCGCCACCGACGCATGCAGCGTGCGGATCAATGGCAGAGCGGCGGAGTCGGCGCAGCGTTTGTCCTCGTTCATGAACTCTTTGCCATGCGTGGCCAGCAGGCGAACCACCTCATCATGCAGCGGCACTTCGCGCGTCTTATTGCGCTTGCCCGTCACTGTGAGGATCCAGGTCTCGGGCAGGTCCGCCAAAGCTTCAATGCGCAAATCGCGGTGGCGGGCCTTGGCCAGTTCATCCAGGCGAATGCCCGAGCTCACCAGCAGCTCCAGAATGCATTTGAGCCGCAGGCGCTCCGGCCCGTCGGGAATGGCGTCCAGGCACTGCAACACGTGATTCCACTCGGCTTCGGTAAACGAGCGTTTGATGTCCACTTTTGAGGCCGGCTGTGAATCGAACTAATTTCTTTACGCCCCAATAAGTCAACCTCACTCGCAGAGTGTCGGCTTTTCATCAACTTGTAAAGAAATTACTTCAATTTAAATTACAAGGAGTTCTTGACATTGCTGTAATTTGAACTAAATTCTTTACATTACTGTGATCGCAAGAATTGGCTCCAAACTCACCCCCGCTGGTTACACCGCTTGCCTTCGTCAGGTGCCCCTACCAACATCGATATCAGATGTGGGCCCCGAAGTGTTCCCGGTGCGTGGTTCTGTCATCCTGGCCAGCTGTGCAACTATGGGCCATGCTTGAGGGACATCCAGGCGTCAAACAGTATTGCGAGCGACCTGCCACGGCAGTGATCAATGAAAGAGAACGACTTGTCGACTTCTGGATGATGATGAACGGCATGGAAAGATGGTTTGTCATCAGTGGCGATGCAGAGACTTCACTGGATATGGAGTTTAGTGGCGCAAAGCCGCCAAGTGTCAGCAGCCGCCTTATTGAGATACTGTCCCCACAGAGCTTCGTCCCCCCCGTGCCAATATGACCTGAGACACCTACCCCTGAGTAATTAGAGAGTAGAAAGGTAGTCTTGAATCATGTCCAAAGAATCTAAGGAACCGATGAACGCAGATGTTTCCCCTGCGATGGGTGC
>DATCIC010000450.1:0-9968 GCA_036508025.1 Rhodoferax sp.
GTGGCCACACCCGCAGCGTACACGGTGCTTTCAACCACCACTTTGCGGCCCTTGATCTCTTTCACGCGGCCACGAATTTCCAGAACCCCGGCAATTGGCGTGGGCTTGAGATAGTCCACGTGGAGCGAGCCGGTCACGAAGCGAAAGCTGGGCAAGGTGTCCATCTCGCGGCCGGCTTGCCGGTACATCGCCGCCGCTGCGGTGCCGGTGCTGTGGCAGTCGATCAGCGAGGCCAGCAGCCCGCCGTAGGTAAAGCCGGGAATGGCGGTGTGAAAGGGCTCGGGCGTGAAATGGGTCACCGTCTCGTCACCGTCCCAGAAAGTCTTGATGCGGTGCCCGTGGTCATTTTTGGAGCCGCAGCCGTAGCAGTGCGACAGGTTTTCGGGGTAGTAGTCTTGAAATGCTTTCATGGTCTGGCTTGCCTCGCAAAATATATAATTAACCACTGATGTTTTAAGGATTGATTATGAGCACTTTTGATCACACCGGCCTGATTCACGACATCAACGAGGGTCTGGCCCCATTTCGCAAAACGCAATCCGAGGTTATGCAAGGCTTCGGGCAAATGGCACGCGCGGCCATGGCCGAGGGCGTTGTCAGCGCCAAACACAAAGAACTGATGGCTTTGGCCATTGGCATCACGCAAGGGTGTTCTGGCTGCATCGGTTTTCATGTCAAGGCCTTGCACAAGCTCAACTGCACCCGGGCCGAGCTGGAGGAAATGCTCAGTGTTTGCGTGTACATGGGCGGTGGCCCGGCGCTGATGCACGCCGCAGAAACGCTCAAGGCCTGGGAGAGCATGGCGCCTGCGCCAAGCGCCAGCCCGCACTAATCTGGCGCCCAACCCGGCTCTGCAGCCCCGCAAGCTCAACGCGCTGAACCCGCCTTGGGCCACTCACAGTGGATGCTGCGCATTCAAAATACCATACATAAGCATTGATGGATATAATGAAGCCCACCTTCTGAAAGTCCGATCATGAAACTTCTCTCACTGACCCGCTGGTTGACCGTGCTCCTGCTGAGCAGCGCCAGTTTGCTGGCCCTGCCGGCGTTGGCTGCCGACGAAGCGGCCAACGCCTTGATCAACCGGCTGTCCGGCGAGGTGCTGGACAGCATCAAGGCCAATCCATCGATCCGCGCCGGTGATGTGGCCAAGATCGTGACGTTGGTGGATGCCAGCGTCATGCCGCACATGGATTTCAAACGCATGACGGCGTCTGCGGTCGGCCCCGCGTGGCGACAAGCCAGCCCGCAGCAACAGAAGCGCTTGCAGGAAGAGTTCAAGACCTTGCTGGTGCGCACCTACGCGGGCGCCGTCGCCCAGGTGGCTGATCTGCGCGTGGTGGTCAAGCCCCTGCGTGCCTCGCCACAAGACACCGAGGTGGTGGTTCGCACCGAAATCCAGGGCCGGGGCGACCCGGTGCAGCTTGACTACCGGTTGGAAAAGACCAGCGGCGACGGCGCCGGCTGGAAGATTTACAACCTGAACGTGATGGGCGTCTGGCTGGTAGAAACCTACCGAAGCCAGTTTGCGCAAGAAGTCAACACCAAAGGCGTTGACGGTTTGATCGCCACCCTGGCCGAGCGCAACAAGAGCAATGCCAGCAAGGGCTGACGTGTATGCTTCGTGCTCGTACGTGAACCCCCTAATTTGAAAGGCCCGATGAGCACCTTACAGATCACCGAAGAATTGGACTTGCTGCAATCGCTGGTCGATCTGCAGCAACACCCGCGGATCATCGAGCTCGGTTGCGGTGCCGCAGAGTTGTCGCGCAAGTTGCTGGCGCGGCGCCCAGGCTGCGAGATCACGGCACTGGAGGTGGACGAGCGCCAGAACGCCAAGAACCTGCTCGACCCGATGGAGCGTCTGCACTTTGTGCCAGCCGGGGCACAGTCCATCCCATTCCCGGCCGAGTCCTTCGACCTGGCGCTGATGCTGAAGTCACTGCACCACGTTCCTTTGGACCAGATGGCACAGGCCTTGTCGGAAGTGCATCGCGTGCTGCGACCGGGCGGTCTGCTCTATGTTTCAGAGCCGGTGTTTACTGGCGCGCTCAACGAGGTCATGCGCCTGTTCCATGACGAGGAGCAGGTGCGTGCCGCGGCGCAGCAGGCCGTGCAAGCCGCCGTGCGCTCAGGCGCCTGGGAGCAAGTCAGTGAGACCGAGTTTGAGATGCCGGTGCATTACCGCGACTTTGCGGAGTTCGAGCGCCGCATGATCGGCGTGACCTATCTCACGCACCGCCTTGATGCCACCACCCTGCAAGCGGTGCGTGCGCGCTTTGAGCCCCACATGACATTGGATGGCGCCCACTTTGTGCGCCCCATGCGCGTCAACCTGTTGCGCAAACCTGCAACGCCATGAACGCCATCACCCTGGACTCCACCCTCACCTGCCCGCAGTGCGGTTTTGTCAAAAGCGAAACCATGCCGACGGATGCCTGTCAGTGGTTCTATGAATGCGAGCAATGCCACGCCGTTCTGGCACCAAAACCGGGCGACTGCTGCGTCTACTGCTCCTATGGCACGCATCCTTGCCCGCCGATCCAGGCGAGCGGTGGGCACGGGGCTTGTTGCCCTTGATAAACGCAGGCCTCCCGTGCGGCCTGAGCCCAAACTTGTGGCGCTGCTTCGTGATGCCGCAGCGGCTGACGGCCCTGCGCCTACGGGCCTCAGGCAGCACCCGCCAGCGCCAACACCACCATCAGTCTGCTCATTCCTTGATGGTGCAGACATCGCCCTTGCATGCAATTTCAGCATCCAGGTACGACACGTTGGCGTAGCCCTTGCGGCCCAGGATGTCAAAAGTTTTTTGGCTTTTGGCGCCTGAGGCGCAATTCACGAACACCGGAACATCCTTGGGTATTTTGGCGTAGTCCTTTTCCATCTCTTCAATCGGCAGGTTCACAGCGCCCTTGAAATGCCCGCGTGCAAAGTCTGCTGCCGGACGCACATCGAGGATGAACTTGCCAGCAGCGACCGCTTCTTCAAAGGCTTTGGGCGCGACCTGACCTGGCCCATAAACCGGTTCCCAAGTCAGTGCGGTAAGCGCGGGCGCTGGTGCGAGCGCGCCTTTCCAGGCGCTCAAGGGAAAGTAAGCCAGCCGGCGGAAATCGCGTTCGCGCAGGTCTTCCAGCGCGGCATTGACTGCGGCCATGTCACTGCGGTCAATCACGACCAGAGGCGTATTCTTGGACAATGTCCCCAGTGCCGTCTCGCCCTTGTCGCCTTTAAGATCACTGATGGAAAGCTGAACCAGCTTATTGGACGCCGTCACGATGCTGTCTTTGGCGGGCGCCGTGTCGATCAGCACCAGGTTGCCCTTTTTGATGAAAGCCTCGCCGGCCAGAAGAGGCTGTGCCTTTTTGTTCCAGCCTGGCACGCCATTGCGGTAGACCCAGGCATCGGCATAGCCCATTTTTCTGAAGATTTCAGCGGAATCGACCGACAGTGTGCACTCTCTGCCTGCGCAGTAAAAAATGACTTTACCGGTTTTTGGGATAGCCAACTTGTCCGCGCTGGCGGCGTCTTTCTTCAGTACATCCAGCGGCAGGCTCAAGGCGCCGGGGATATGACCGGCGATGAATTTCCCTGCGGGGCGACTGTCGACCAGCCAGACGCTTTTTCCAATCGCGCCAGTCTGGAAATACGACACCATTTGGTCATTGGCAACTTCATCGGCTTCGAGCGGCTGCTCTGCCCCATACGCATTCAAACCTACGACTGACGACAGGACGGCTGCAACCAAGGCGGCTGCCAAAATCAAACGTTTCATGACGGGATCCCTTCAGTGTGAAAAGAATGCCTCCCGGCATCGCCACCCCAACTGGCCGGGGAGCTTGACTATCAGGGTGGCTGTGCTGGCTTAGCAGCCAGCCGTCTTCTTGAAGGACTTGGCGGTGTTCTTGCCGTCCTTCTCGAAGCGGGCGCGGATCTCGTCGCCTTCCACGATGCGCTTGTCCTTGAATTTGTCCAGGGTCAAATCATCGGTGATGGTGATGGTGACGGGTGTGCCAGCCTTGGTGTCCTTCAGAACGGCGGTGGCCGACTTGCCGTCGGCTGCCAGCGTGATCTTGGTGATCGGGCCGACCATCTTGCCTTCTTCAGCGGCGGCGCTGCCGGCAAACGCCAAGCCAGACAAAGCCAGCGTGATGGAGACAGCGATGGTGGAGAATTTGGTTTTCATTTCAAAATCCTTTGGTAAGTTAATAAATGCCCGTTGAGCGCCATGGGATGCGCTCGCCGGGTTGGCTTGTCAAATCAGAATTTGACCTCGAAGGTGGCGTACAGGTTGGTGGCGTTTTCCAGCGGTGTCGTGGTCATCATCTGACCATTCACGTCGCCGATCGCCACCGGCGCACCGACCCAGTTGTTGCTGCCGGTGTAGTCAAACTTGTAGTACTGCACACCGAGACGGAAGAACGCCTTGCTGAAGAAGGACGAGATCGGTTTGCGATCGAGTTCCTGAATGAAGTAGGCCTCGTACACATTGCCGCGCGTGCCGGCCTTGGCGGTCCACATGTCATCGGCGGCCGGGGCGAAGGTGATCCAGTTCTTGGAGCCGTGGTTGTACTCAAAACCGAACTTGGAGTTCGATGGCAGGTCGTACCGCACGCCCAACGCAATCGCCGTTCCGGTCTTGCTGGTCGGTGCTTCAGGGTTGAAGAAGGAACCCGTCATCAGCCCCTGAAAGCCGAACTGCGCCGAGACGTTCTGGTTCGGATGGGTGATGCTCACGCCCACATCACCAAAGACATTGAGTTTGCCCGGGCCGATATTCTTGAACGTGCTCATGAAGCCCATACCCAGCCAGTCGATGTCGCCCAGGTTGGTTTTTGCTGTGGTGTCACCAAAGTAGGTGTTCCGCATCGTCGGTGCATCAAAGATGTTCATGCCGCGGTTCCACTGCAGCCAGACGCGCAGCGGGTCGGTGTCGATTGGAATAATCGCCACGCCGAGCATGTCGGTATCCTTCAGCGAGTTGCCCCTCGGGTCGGTGAAGCCGTTCTCGAAGCCGCGGCCATAGCAGATCTTGGCGTAGGCGCCCGGCCAGCCGTCGACGTCCGGCGCGTAGCCGAGCGTCATGCCGTCAAAGGCGTAGTCCACCAGCATGGAGGGGGTGCCGCCGTTGCCGGGATTGGGCCGGTTGTCACGCAGATTGCTTGGCGCGCCACCGGTGGACGGGCGCCGTCCTACCGACAACCAGACCGGTTCGTCGGCAATATTGCTCCAGGTGGCGTAAACGCGGTCCACATTCAGAGCGCTGCTGGAGGGCACGTGCCCGAGCGTGCCATCAAAGACACCCACGCGGTCGGCGAAGAACGGCGCGCTGCCCGCATTGGTGACCGAGCCATCATCCTGCGAGCCAAACACTTTGTACATGTTCAGGTGCGCGTTGACGCTGACGTCCTGCGTCGCCTTGGCCCCCAGGTCCAGACCGAAGCGGTTGCTGTACTGGCTGGTGTTCTTGGGTTTGTAGGCGGGTACCATCGCCGTCGGAGCGTAGGCGCCGACAGCACCCATCATGGGGGCATTTGCCGGGTCGGTCACGAACGCGAGTGCCTGGTCATAGGTGGCAACGCGGTTCATGTTGTTTTTGAAGGTCATCAGGCCAAACAGCTGTGGGCCGTAGGTCGCCGGCTCAAGGAGATACTTAGCCTGCAGATCGTTCTGCGCGTTGGCGAAGAGCGCGTTGACATCAGTGAAGGTCTTGGTCTGCCCCTCCAGGCTGTCGAAGCGGAAGCGGTAATCACCACCGACGGTCAGCCACTTGCTCAACGATTTGTCGCCGAGTTTCGTGACCTGGCTCTTGAGGTCGGCCAGCTCGGCGGCCTGGGCTGGGGGCTGCGCCTGGGCTTGGGCCGCTTTTTGCTCATTAGCCGTGACCTGGCTCTTCAAAGCCTGGAGCTCGCGCGACAGGTCATCAATTTTTTTCATCAAGTCAGCGTCCGCTGCGGAGGCGACCAAAGGCAGCCACATGCTCGCCACCAAAGTGACGAGGAATTTCTTCCTGAAGGCATTTTTCATGAAATTTCCCTAGTTAATAGAACAACAAAAACTCAACTGTCAACGCTAGTGCCGTTTGCCCGGCAAGGGTTCTTCAGCCGGCGCAAGATCCTCCCAGCCGGTCAGCATGGCCATGACCTGCGAGGTGATCTTGTGGCCGGTGGTGGCGAGATACAGGTGCGAGATCAAAAATGCCAGCATCACGAAGGCACCCAAGGTGTGGGCGGTGGCAACCCACTCCAACTGCAGTTTGCTCAGGCCCCAGGCCGCCCAGTCCGCATAAAAAAGGTAGAGCCAGCCGCTAATCCAAAGCAGCGGACTGAGCAGCGTCAGCACGGCCAGATAGGTCAGCCGTTGCAGCGGGTTGTGCTTGTTGCTCAGGCTGGGACGGAACGGATGGGGCTCATCCTTGAAGATGCCCGACGAGTAATAGTTGGCGATGACGACGAGGTTGTTGGTGGTCGGGATGTAATGCCGCCATTCGCCGGAGGTGACATGCCAGAAGATGGCAAAAATCCACAGTCCCACCAGCGTCCAGGCAGCGATGGTGTGGTAGTTGACTGCCTTTTCGAAGCCAAAGATGGAATAGGTTCCATGGACCTCGAAACCGGTCAGCAGCATGAAAATAATCAGTGCCGCCTGGCACCAGTGCCAGAAACGCTCGAAGGGTTTGAAGAGATAGACGCGTGACATGAAGATTCTCCTGATTAACGATTGCGTTTGTTCGCGACGATGCGGATCAATCCGTGGCCGAGCACACCGAGCAAGGTCAGGACGGCGAGAAGCCAGCCACCGACTTCAAGCCAGCGGGCGTGATCGCGACTGCGACCCGGCATGTAGACGCCGTCAATCTTGTCGAGGCTGCCGACCTTGGCATGGCACTCCACACAGCCCAGCGCTTTTTCTTTGGGGGCCACCATGTGGTTGATCGCCCACATGCTTTCGGTCTCGATGAAATCGACCTTGCCGGAGAACTTGACACCGCCTTTGGCCATGCCCTCGGTGACCGCTTTGACCCAGTCCAGGTTCTTCCAGAAGGCGGTGTCGTCATTGCCCGCCAGGTGGGTAATCACCAGCGACTTGTTGATCGGGTCGTATTGCTGCTTGCCGCGGAACAGCTTGATCGGCCAGATCATCGACTTGCCATCGGTGGCGCTGCCTTGAAAGGCGTTGATCTGAACCGGCTTGTCGCCCTTCTCGATCTTGTCGGTGATCAGGGTGTATTTGTTCGTGCCATTGAACCAGACGTATTCAGGCTTGACGTTCTCGGCCCACTTGAAGTCACCCTTGATCGTCATGTAGGTGTCGTAGTCGTTCTCGTCGCGCAGGGTCTGGAACTTGCCATCCTTGTTCAGCTTGCCTGCGGTAGACCAGTCCCACGACATCTTGGTCGGAACACCGCCACGTGCAAACGCCGGGATATGGCAAGTCTGGCAAGCGATCTTGGCGGTGTGCTCATTGAGCCGGGTGATCTGGTGCGGTGCTTGGCCGTGGCACGCCTGGCAGGTGTCAGGGCTGGTCTTGTCTGCCTCGCCGCGCATATGCGCCGGAGCCTTGTCCTTGGCTGTGGGGGCGTAGCGGCTACCGGAGACCTTGTGATCATCGGTCTTGTGGCAGGTGGCGCACGAAAAGTTCAGCCCCTTGGTGTCCATATGCACGTCAAGCGCCTTGTCGGGGGTTTCCAGAGAACTGTCCAGATCGCCGTGTTTGACACCATCACCGCCGCCGCCCTTGAAGTGGCAGGCACCGCAAGTGTTACGCGTGGTGGGTCCTACCTTCTGGGCGATTTCTTTCAGGTTGATGCCCTTGATGATCTTGCCCGAGCCAGCCGGAAACTCGGTGTCCCGGGCGACCGGGTTGCCGGCAAAACCGCTCGGCTTGGTGTACTTGCCGGTGTGGTCATGGCAGGCCAGGCAGTCGACATTCTCCTGGACGGTGAAGTCGAAGGTGTCATCCTTCCAGCCGTAGCCGATATGGCAACTGTTACAAGCGGCCTCATTCGACCTGACCGAGGTGCAGAAATTGTTGACAACATGCTTCTTGCCCAGCACTTGCTTGGTGTCGGGGTTGATGAACTCCCATTTCCAGTGCTGCGTCTGCTGGATTTGTTTGGCAGCCTCCGTATGGCAGCTCAGGCAAGCCTTGGTAACCTCCGGGCCGGAGGCAAAATCTTGATCCAGGATTTTGAACTTGCTGTGGTCGGCGGTTGTCTGCAACTTTGCCGGGGTCCCAGCCACAGCCGGGGCCGGCTTAGTGGCCGCCGGCGCTGCCACACCAAAAAAGATGGCTGCCACAACTGCAACCAGTAGATATCGACTACGCATCAAGAACTCCTCGCTTTACAGGCGGTAGTGCCCAGTTGCGATAGCGAACCAGCAACACTATTAGGGTTAATACTAGTAGCCGACGCTATGTAAAGTTCTGATGTAGATCAATATATTTGTATGTACTTATAGATGTGCATGCTTACTTATAGATATGGCTATTTGCTGCCGCACATGCCATCAGTCAGTGAGAAAGAGGTGAACAGCAGCCGCCAGCAAAGCATGTGGCGGTGCGCAACCAGCCGCTATCGGGCTAGACCGATCAGGAGGCCTTGAAGTTGCCTTCTGTCTCGATCTTGGTGCAGACAGCACGGCACAGCGCCGGTATCCGCTCATCGATGATGCGGTAATGGATTTGCACGCCGTCACGGCGTTTACCGAGCACCCCGTTTTTATACAGCGTGTTCAGGTGCTGCGACATATTGGGCTGGGTGGTGCCGATCTTGCTGAGCAAATAGCTCACATTCTTCTCGCCGTCGCATAAGCAACTGATAATCTTCAGCCGCATCGGTGCCGACATGACCCGAAAAAGCTCGGCGGCCAGCTCAAATACTTCGTCTGGTCGATCGAGATCGGATGGAATGGGTAGTGCTTTAAGCTTTGTCATGGGGTGGGCGCTGGCGCAGAAAGGTTTGTCTCTTCGTCTAGTTGATTCGAATATACGGGGATTGTGCAATATCGACCCCCGCAATAACCCGAACCGAAGACAAAAACCACACGGGGCGCTTGCTCCGGACACCTCACAAACTGGACACAAATTCAGTCGGCTCGGGGCGCGGGCGCGGCGGCTTGCGTTTGGACGCAGTGCCCACGTTGATAAAACACACTGCTTCTTCCCCCGTCTGCAACTGAAACAATGTGCGCATGCGCGTTGAAGGTATGGCCTGGCCGCTGGTCAGGCCGGCGCCAAACGCCATGCTGTGCGCGGTGAGCAACATGTTCTGGATAGCACAACCCACCGACACCATGCGTTCCAGCATTGGAATATCGGGCTCGCGCGGCCCCAGGCACGCCACCACCAATATCAGCAAGGGCGCGCGATACGCTTTTTCACGCGCCGACGCCAATTGCTCCGGGGTGGCGCTGGCGTCGCGATCCAGCAACGCCTGGGCAAACACTTCAGCCAGATCTGCGCGTTTGCCCTCTGGCACCAGCACAAAGCGCCACGGCCGCAACTGGCCGTGATCAGGCGCCGCGGCGGCTGCGCGAAACAATTGCTCGATTTGTGCCGCCGACGGGCCAGGTTCGCTCAGGCGCTTGGGCAAAATGTTTTGTCGGGAGCTGATCAGTGCCTCGGCAAAAATGGCTTCCTGGCTCAGGCTTGCAGCGACAACATCGGAAATATCTCGCGGCAGCCTGTCGCCAGGATGTCCAAGCAGCTCACTCATTTTTCATTACCTCGCAAATCCAGGATGACAAGCACGACACAATTGATTCTAGGATCGCCAAGCCAATGCGATGAAAATAATGGCCGTGTTGAAATTACTAAAAGGCCGACCCGAACCACCATGAACTGCCTGACAACCGCGTGGACCGCCTTTGAGCCTGAATTGCGTGGCTGGCTGCGCCACCGCGTGGGCAATGCGGCGCTGGCGGACGACTTGCTGCAAGACCTGTTTTTGAAAGCACTGCGCCAGG